>NZ_JBEYUS010000019.1:0-85252 GCF_040643635.1 Saccharopolyspora sp. NPDC047091 | reverse complement strand
ACGCGATCATCTCCAACGTGTTCTGCTGACGACCCAGCTCCGCCCCCACAGCAGCGGCCACCTCCGGATCCACCACCGCAAGCCGGTCGTTGAACAGGTCCGGTGTCGACATGAGCAATTGCCTCCTGGTGTTCGATCTGGGCTGCGCCGGACGGGTCCGGCGCGGTCCGGTCAAGGTTCTCGCGCCCGTTGCGGGCGTTCGTCAGGCCTCGCGGCGGTAGAACGGCAGCGCCACGACTTCGGCGTCGATGGACTTGCCGCGGATGTCGACCTGCACCGCGGTACCGGGCGCGCTGTGCGCGCGGTCCACGTAGGCCATCGCGATCGGGTGGCCGAGCGTCGGGGACGGGGCGCCGCTGGTGATCTCGCCGATCTCGGTGCCGTCGGCGAGCACCGGGTAGCCGTGCCGGGGCGCGCGGCGCGCGTCGGTGCGCAGCCCCACCAGGGTGCGCTCCGTCGGAGCCTCCGCGACCTTCGCCAGCGCGGCCTTGCCGACGAAGTCACCGGGCTTGTCCAGCTTCACGACGCGCCCCAGGTTCGCGTGGAACGGGGTGAGCGCAGCGGACAGCTCGTTGCCGTACAGCGGCATGCCCGCCTCCAGCCGCAGCGTGTCCCGGCAGGACAGCCCCGCCGGGATCAGCCCGCGCTCGGCACCGGAGTCGGTCAGCGCGCGCCACACCGCGGGCGCGTCCGCGGGCGAGGTGAACAGTTCGAAGCCGTCCTCACCGGTGTAGCCGGTGCGCGCCAGCAGCACCTGCTTCCCGGCGACCTCGCCGGGGTACCCGGCGTAGTACTTCACGGCGGACAGGTCGGTCTCGGTCAGCGGCGCCAAGATCGCCACCGATTCCGGCCCCTGCACGGCGATCAGCGCGTAGTCGTCGGAGACGTCCCGGTGCACCGCGTCGAACTCGGCGACGCGTTCGGCGAGCTCGGCGGAGACCACGGTCGCGTTGGCGGCGTTGGCGACCACCAGGAACCGCTGCTCGTCCAGCCGGTAGACGATCAGGTCGTCGAGCACGCCGCCCTCGGCGTTGCACAGCATGGTGTAGCGGGCGCGACCCACCGTGATCGCGGACGCGTTCGCGATGAGCGCGTGGTCGAGCGCCGCGGCCGCCTCCGGGCCGCTGATCTCGATCTCGCCCATGTGCGAGAGGTCGAACAGCCCCGCCGCCGTCCGCACCGCCTGGTGCTCCGCGGTGTCCCCGGAGTAGCGGACCGGCATCCGCCAGCCCGCGAAGTCGGTGAAGTGCGCGCCGAGGGACTCGTGGACCTCGTGCAGCGGTGTCCGTCGCGGAGCTGGGGGCGACGACGTCATGGTGCGGAACTCCTCCTGGTGGGCACCGATCACGTCCGAGGGGGACCGGTTGCGGCCACTTCCAGCAGAAACCATATCCGGGGTCCTCCGACGGCGATGGGCGCGGGCGTGCGCTGCCGGTCTCCCCGGAGTCATTGGCCTGAGAGTTTCACCGCGCACGAGGGCGGCTTGCACCATGGGCGAGGGACACGGGTCCCTGCTTTTCTCCGTGATCGCCTGGTGTCGCGCGGTAGCGGGGCCTGAGAGTTTGGTGGGGAGGATTGCTCCTTCGGCGCTGCACCCAGGAATCGCATCCTGCACGGACCAGGGGCTCCTGGCGGGGCGCAGACTCTCCCGCACGACGTCGTCGGCGTTGTAGTCCGGTGTTGTGTTGTGCTCCGGAACGCTACGGAGATCACGCAGCGCAGTCAACCGAACGTGAGCGTGATCCCGTCGCCGCGCGCGGGGTTCAGCGCTGCGGGAACAGGCGGGCGTGCTGGGCGCGGAGGCCGTCCACCAGCGCCCGCAGCGCCAGTTCGAAGCTGTCGTCGTCGATCTCGGCGGCGTGCTCGCGCAGCAGGTGCGCGCCGCGCAGGTGCGGGAACCGGTCCTCGTAGACCTCGGCGTCGTCGACGAACCCGCCTGCGAACGAGCCCATCGCCGCGCCGAGCACCAGGAACTTGGTGGAGGCGCCGATCATCGTGGCGTACCGCTGCGGCCAGCCCGCGCCGGTCAGCCCGCCGTGCACGGCGTCGGCGCGGCGCAGCGAGTTCTCCCGCCGGGCCGGGCCGGACGCCATGAACGGCACCAGGTTGGGGTGGGCGGCGAGCGCGGCCCGGTAGGAGCGGGCCCAGCGGGTGAGCCCGGTGGGCCAGTCGATGGCGAAGCCGCTCGTGTCGACGGCGGCCATCACGCCGTCCGCGACGTCGTGCAGCAGCGCTTCCTTGGTGGCGACGTGGTTGTAGAGCGAGGCGGCGCGGACGCCGAGGGAGTCGGCGAGCCTGCGCATGGACAGCGCTTCGAGACCTTGCCCGTCGATGATCGCCAGCGCGTGCTCGCGGATGCGCTCGCGGGTGAGCTGGGGGCTCTTGGGTCTGCCCATGCCGCGCTCCTGCCTGCCGTCCGCCGCCGGTCGGCGCCCCTCGGGCACCTCTCGGGCACCCCTCCGGCAACCGCCGCGCCCGTCCGCGTCCGCTGCGGAACGTGTCGATCAGTGTCCGGTGTGCGGCCCTTGCCGCGGTCCGCGGGGTGGTCCTAGAGTCCGAAAACTAACGACGTTAGTCGCCGGATGTCCAACGGTGGACCGGCGACGTCCTCACGGAGGTGGACGATGGTCAACGACGACGAGTCCCCGGCGCGGGTCGAGCCGCACACCACGCTGTCGCTCGCCTCGGTCCTCGCCGAACCGGCCCGGCTCCGCCCGGCGGACACCGCGGTCGTCGAGGGCGAGCAGCAGGTGACCTACGGCGAGCTGTGGGAGCAGGTCCGGGCGCACGCGGCGGCCCTGCTGGCCCGCGGCGTCGAACCGGGCGACCGGGTGGCGATCGTGGCGCCCAACGTCATCGACTTCGTGCGCGCCTACTACGCCGTGCTCACCGCGGGCGCGGTCGTGGTGCCGGTGCCGCTGCTGCTGGTCCCGGATGAGGCGGCGTACCTGCTGCGCAACTCGGGCGCGAAGCTCGTCATCGGGCACACGAGCCAGCTGGCGCTCGCCGCCGAATCGGCGCGCCGCGCGGGCATCCCGCTGGTGTCGGTCGGCCCGGCGGTGCCCGGCCCGGAGACGCCGGACTCGCTGACCGAGGTGGCCGCCGCGGCCGAGCCGGTCCGCTCCTTCACGACCCGCGGGCCCGACGACCCGGCGGTGATCTTCTACACCAGCGGCACCACCGGCAGGCCGAAGGGCGCGGTGCTCACCCACCTCAACCTGGTGCTGAACGCGACGGTGAACGCCTTCGACGCCAACGACACCCGGCGCGAGGATCGCGTCCTCGGCTGCCTGCCGCTGTTCCACGTGTTCGGCCAGACCGTGTCGCTGAACACCACGTTCCGGGCGGGCGCGACGCTGGTGCTGCAGCCGAAGTTCGACCCGGCCGAGGCGCTGCGGCTCATCCGGGACCGGCGGATCACCCAGCTCAACGGCGTGCCCACCATGTACATCCGGATGCTGGAGGCCGCCGGGGACGACGACGACCTGTCCTCGCTGCGGATGTGCGTGTCCGGTGGCGCGGCGCTGCCGGTGGCGGTGCTGGAGCGGTTCCAGCGGCGCTTCGGCGCCCCGATCCACGAGGGCTACGGGCTGTCCGAGACCTCGCCCACCGCCACCGTGAACCAGCCCGCGTTCGGGCCGCGCGCAGGCACCGTCGGGCACGCGCTGTGGGGCATCGACGTGGAGATCGCCGAACCGTCCGTGGAGGACCGGATCGAACTGCTGCCCGCCGGGGAGACCGGCGAGGTCGTGGTCCGCGGCCACAACGTGTTCGCCGGCTACCTCGACGACCCCGAGGCCACCTCGGCGGCGGTCGTCGACGGGTGGTTCCGCACCGGCGACATGGGCGTCAAGGACGCCGAGGGCTACCTGTCGATCGTGGACCGCAAGAAGGACCTGATCATCCGCAACGGCTACAACATCTACCCGCGCGAGGTGGAGGAGCTGCTGATCCGGCACCCGGCCGTCGCGCAGTGCGCGGTGATCGGCCTGCCCGACCCGGGGCGCGGGGAGGAGGTGTGCGCGGTCGTGGTGCCCGAACGCGGCGAGGACCCGGACGAGGCGCTCGGCAAGGCCATCATCGCCTGGGCCGCCGAGCAGACCGCGCACCACAAGTACCCGCGCCGCGTCGTGTTCGTCGACGAGCTGCCGCTGGGCCCCAGCCACAAGGTGCTCAAGCGGGAACTGCGCAGCCGCATCGCCGAAACCTCCTGACCCCCGACCTCCCCACACCCGGCCTCGCCGAAAGGACCCGCCACCGATGGTCGACTTCTCCCTGTCCGAGACCGAACGCGACATCCGCGACTGGGTGCGCACGTTCGTGCAGCGCGAGCTGGTGCCGCTGGAGCCCGAGGTGCTGCGCCGCGAGCGCAACCACGAGCGCGGCCTCACCCGCGAGGAGCTCGCGGAGCTGCGGCAGAAGGCGCGCGACGCCGGTTTCTGGGGCGTGCAGACGCCCGAGGAGTACGGCGGGATGGACCTCTCCGCCGTGCTCACCGCCCTGATCGAGATCGAGCTGGGCCGCACGTTCGTGCCGTTCAGCTTCGGCGGGTACGCGGACAACATCCTCTACCACGCCAACGAGGAGCAGAAGCAGCGCTACCTGGTGCCCACCATCGAGGGGCAGCGGAAGTCCTGCTTCGCCATCACCGAGCCGGGCGCGGGTTCGGACGCGAAGAACCTGCGCACCACGGCCCGGAAGGAGGGCTCGGAGTGGGTGATCGACGGGGAGAAGACGTTCATCACCGGCGGCATCGACGCCGACTTCACCATGGTCTTCGCCGTCACCGACAAGGAGAAGGGCGCCGACGGCGGCGTCACCTGCTTCCTCGCCGACCGGGAGGCCGGCTGGAAGTCGGAACCCATCGAGATCATGGGCGAGTGGGACCGCCAGCCCGCGGCGCTGGTCTTCGACGGCGTCCGGGTGCCGGAGGAGAACGTGCTCGGCGAGGTCGGCGGCGGGTTCAAGCTGGCCATGCAGTGGATCGGCCGCGGCCGCTACCTGCTGCCCGCCCGCGCCCTCGGCGGCTGCGAGCGGATGATGGACATGTCGATGGACTACGCCCGCAACCGGCAGACGTTCGGGGCGCCCATCGCCGACCGGCAGGCCATCCAGTGGATGATCGCGGACTCGGCGGTGGAGATCGAGGCACTGCGCTGGCTGGTGCTGCAGGCCGCGTGGCAGGTCGACCAGGGCGCCGACTCCCGGCACGCCCAGTCCATCGCGAAGCTCTACGGCGGCACCAGGGCGAACGAGATCGTGGACCGGATGCTGCAGATCCACGGCGGCATGGGCTACACCCGCGAGCTGCCCATCGAGCGCTGGTACCGGGACATCCGGCTGCTGCGCATCTTCGAGGGCACCGACGAGATCCAGCGCCGCACCATCGCCCGCAACCTGCTCAAGGGGCACGCCCAGGTCGGCGGGGTGCTCGGCTGATCCGGGGACGCGG
Source organism: Saccharopolyspora sp. NPDC047091 (assembly GCF_040643635.1). Classification (NCBI taxonomy): domain Bacteria; kingdom Bacillati; phylum Actinomycetota; class Actinomycetes; order Pseudonocardiales; family Pseudonocardiaceae; genus Saccharopolyspora; species Saccharopolyspora sp. NPDC047091. Next base: position 79,800 of record NZ_JBEYUS010000019.1, on the reverse strand, counting down.
CGGATCGGCCCGGTCACACCCTCGATCGGATGTCCGATTCGCCGGTAACCTGGGCGTTGCGTGATCGACCGGCCCGACTGGGAGCTGCTATGTCGTTGTTCAAGAAGGTGACCGACTTCGCCAAGAGCCCGCAGGGCAAGAAGGCGATCGACCAGGCCAAGCAGTACGCGAGCGACCCGAAGAACAAGGCCAAGATCGAACAGGTGAAGAACCGCTTCCTCGGCGGCGGCAAGAACAAGGGCCACTGACCCCGCCCGACCCCGACGGCCCCCGGTTCCTGCCGGGGGCCGTCGTCGTGCGACCACCGGCTCCGGCCGCGCCGATCGGAGCCGTGCCCGGGCGGTGATCAGCGGGCTGTGCGGGGTGGTCGTCCGCAGTAGGGTTCGGTGAGGTGGTCAGCCGAACCGAAGGCGGTGCGATGAGCCGGGCTTACGTGGTGGGCACGTTCGACACGAAGGCCGCCGAGCTGCGCTACGTCGCCGGGCTCGTCGCCGACGCGGGGGTCGAGGTGATCACCGTCGATGTGAGCACCTCCGGCGCGGAGTCCGCCGACGCCCCCGACGTGCCCGCCGCCGAGGTCGCCGCCGCGCACCCGCGCGGAGCCGGGGCGGTGTTCACCGGTGATCGCGGCACGGCCGTGGTCGCGATGGCGCTGGCGTTCGAGCGGTGGCTGGTGGCGCGGCACGGCGTGGTCGGCGTGCTGGGCGTGGGCGGCGTGCTGGGGCTGGGCGGTTCCGGCGGCACCGCGCTGATCACCCCCGCGCTGCGGGCGCTGCCGGTGGGGGTGCCGAAGCTGGTGGTGTCGACGGTGGCCTCCGGCGACATCTCGTCCTACGTGGACGCGTCGGACATCGCGATGTTCCCGGCGGTCACCGACGTCGCCGGGCTCAACCGGATCTCCCGCCAGGTGCTCGGCAACGCCGCGCACGCGCTGGCCGGGGCCGTGCGCAACACGGTGCCCGCCGTGGAGCAGCTGCCCGCGGTGGCGCTGACGATGTTCGGGGTGACCACGCCCTGCGTCACCGAGACCGCGAACCGGCTCGCCGGCGCGCACGACCCGCTGGTGTTCCACGCGACCGGGACCGGTGGGCGCGCCATGGAGAAGCTCGTCGCCGACGGGCGCGTCGAAGCGGTCCTGGACATCACCACCACCGAGGTGTGCGACCTGATCGCCGGGGGAGTGATGAGCGCGGGCGAGACCCGGCTGGACGAGGTCGCCCGCAGCGGCGTGCCCTACGTCGGCTCCTGCGGCGCCCTCGACATGGTCAACTTCGGGGCGCCGGACACCGTGCCCGAGCGCTACCGGAACCGGCTGCTCTACGAGCACAACCCGCAGGTCACGTTGATGCGCACCACGCCGGACGAATGCCGGGAGATCGCCCGGTTCCTCGCGGCGAAGCTCAACGCCTGCACCGGCCCGGTGCGGTTCCTGCTGCCCGAAGGCGGCGTCTCGCTGCTCGACGTCCCGGGGCAGCCGTTCCACGACCCTGCCGCCGACGAGGTCCTGTTCGAGACGCTCGAAGCGGAAGTGCACCAGACCGAACTGCGGCGGCTGCGGCGCGTCCCGCACGCCATCAACGACGACGGGTTCGTGGCCGCGCTGCTCACCGCGCTCCGCGAAGTGCGGCCGGAGGAAGGGAGCACGGCATGACGCGGTTCGACCGGGAGACCCTGGTGCGCCGGTTCCGAGGCATGGCCGACCGGGGCGAACCGATCATCGGCGGCGGTGCGGGCACCGGCCTGTCCGCCAAGTGCGAGGAATCCGGCGGCATCGACCTGATCGTGCTGTACAACTCCGGCCGCTACCGGATGGCCGGGCGCGGCTCGCTCGCCGGGCTGCTCGCCTACGGCAACGCCAACGAGATCGTCGTGGAGATGGCGAGCGAAGTGCTGCCGGTCGTGCGCCGCACCCCGGTGCTCGCCGGGGTCAACGGCACCGACCCGTTCCTGCTCACCGGGCCGTTCCTGGCGCGGCTGCGGGAGCTCGGCTTCGCCGGGGTGCAGAACTTCCCCACCGTCGGGCTCATCGACGGCACCTTCCGGGAGAACCTGGAGGAGACCGGCATGAGCTACCGGCTGGAGGTCGACCTGGTCGCCGCGGCCCGCGACGCCGACCTGTTCACCACGCCCTACGTGTTCTCCGCCGACGACGCCCGCGCCATGACCGCCGCGGGCGCCGACATCGTGGTGTGCCACCTCGGCCTCACCACCGGCGGATCGATCGGCGCCGAGACGGCGAAGGACCTCGACGATTGCGTGGCGCTGATCGACGAGTGGTCCGCGGCCGCCGCCGACGTGCGGGAAGACGTCCTCGTGCTGTGCCACGGCGGCCCCATCGCCACCCCGGCCGATGCGGCCTACGTGCTGGGCCGCACCAAGCGCTGCCACGGCTTTTACGGGGCCAGCAGCATGGAACGGCTCCCGGTGGAGCAGGCGCTCACCGAACGCACCAGGGAGTTCAAGAACCTCAAGCGCTGACGGCGCACGACGACGAGGAGGGCGTGATGGCGAGGTCCTACGCGAGCAGGGTGGTCCCGGCGGCGGCCGACGAGGTGTGGGCGCTGGTGCGGGACTTCGGCGGGCTGCCCGGCTGGCACCCCGCCATCGGTTCCGGCGAGCTGGAGAGCGGTGCGTCCCCGACCGAACTCGGCGCCGTGCGCAGGCTCGTCGTCGGCGATGGCGGAGTGGTGCGGGAACGGCTGGTCGGGCTCGACGACACCGCCCGCTCCTGCACCTACGAGATCACCGAAGGCCCGTTCCCGGTGCGCTCGTACCGCAGCACCATCCGGGTGCTGCCGATCACCGCGACCGGCGACTCGTTCGTCGAGTGGTACGCCGACTACGACGCCGAGGGGGCGGACGAGGCGAAGCTGGACGAGATCTTCGGGGGTGGGGTCTTCGGCCCAGGGCTCAAAGCCCTCGCGGACCACTACGCGAGCTGAGTGCTCGCTCGTTCCCCTGCTTCGCAGGGGTGGGTGGCGGAACCTCAGCGGTTCCCTCGCCGCGGGATCGTTTTCACCGATGGCTCCGCCACCGGAGAAGTCGCCGTCCTCGCGAGGGAACCGCTGAGCACCCGCGGGTGGTCCGGTTGCTCTGGTGGTCGCTGTTCGGCGGCTTCGCCGCCGAGCGGACGGGGGAGACGCCGGACGGTTCGCGGGGATCGTGCGGGTGTTGCGCAAGCTGCCATTCGGTGGACCACCGGTGTGGGCTAGCTGACAGCTCTTGGCGGCGGCCCGTTAGAGTTCAGCCGTGCCAAGCAGTGAGACAACCCCCGAACGAGCGACGGCCCCCGAGACTTCCGGGACGCAGAGTAGCGGCGGGGTGGTGGTCACCGGCGGCTCCGGCTTCGTCGGCCGAGCCGTCGTCCGCGGGCTGACCGGACGCGGCACCCCGGTCACCGTCGTCGACGTCCAGGAACCCGCCGAACCCGGCGAGCTCATCACCCACGTCGCGGGCGACCTCACCGATCCCGCGGTCCGCGACGCCGCCGTCACCGAGGGCACCACCGCGATCGTGCACCTCGCCGCGATCACCTCGGTGCTGCGCTCCGTGGACCAGCCCGCCGAGACCTACCGGGCCAACGTCGAGGTCACCCAGGGGCTGCTCGAACTCGCGCGGCAGCGCGGCGTCGGCCGGTTCGTGCTCGCCTCCACCAACGCCGTCGTCGGCGACATCGGGCACGGCACCATCTCCGAAGACCTCCCGCTGCGCCCGCTCACGCCGTACGGGGCGACGAAGGCCGCCTGCGAAATGCTGCTGTCCGGCTACGCGGGCTCCTACGGCATCGCCACCACCGCGCTGCGGTTCACCAACATCTACGGGCCCGGCATGGGGCGCAAGGACAGCTTCATCCCGCGGCTGATGCGCGCCGCGCTGGCGGGCGAGGGCGTCGAGGTCTACGGCGACGGTGCGCAGAGCCGCGACTTCGTGCACGTCGACGACGTGGTGCAGGGCATCCTCGCCGCCTGCGACAAGGAGTACGGCGGCACCGCCATCATCGGCTCCGGGCGCTCCATCTCGGTGCTGGAGCTGATCGACGCGGTGCGCGCCGCCACCGGAGCGGCGCTGCCCGTGACCCACGTGCCCGCCAAGAACGGCGAGATGCCCGCGGTGATCGTGGACGTCGCCAAGGCGGGCCGCGAGCTCGGCTACGCGCCCTCGGTGGACCTGACCGACGGGCTGCGGACCGTGTGGGACGACTTCCGCGCGGCCACCGGGGCGCCGTGACCGCGGCGCCGGCGCGGCTCCTCCGCGCGCACTGGCTGCTCGCGCTGCTGCTGATCGGCGGCGTGGTGCTGCGCGTGCTCGCGCAGCTGGCCTACCGCCCGGCGCTGCTCTACATCGACTCGTTCCGCTACCTCGACGACCTCGGGGTGTTCTACCCGGGCGGCATCAACCCCGTCGGCTACGAGGTCCTGCTGCTCGGGCCGCTGCTGCTGGTGGGGAACCTGGCGCTGGTGGCGGTCGTGCAGCACCTGCTGGGGCTGGCGCTGGGCGTGGCGATCTACGTGCTGCTGCTGCGGTTCGGCGCCCGGCGCTGGATCGCCGCGCTCGCCACCGCGCCGGTGCTGCTGGACGCCTACCAGGTGCAGATCGAGCACAACATCATGTCGGACCTGCTGTTCCAGGTCCTGCTGCTGGCCGTGATCTTCGTGCTGGCTTGGCGCGGCACCCCCGGTCCGCGCACCGCCGCGATCGCCGGGCTGCTGCTGGCCGCCTCGGTGCTGGTCCGGCTGGTGGGCCTCACGCTGGTCGTCCCGGCGGTCGCCTTCGTGCTGCTGGCCGCCGGGCTGCGGCCGCGGGACGGCTGGCGGCCCCGGCTGCGCGCCGCCGGAGCACTCGCCGGGGCGTTCGCCGGAGTGCTGTTCTGCTACGCGATGTACCACCTGGCGTGGACCGGGAGCCCCGCGCTGGGCGGCTCCACCGGCAGCGTCGTCTTCGGGCGCACCGCCGCCGTCGCCGACTGCGCGGCGCTCGGGCTCACCCCGGAAGAAGCGGTGGTGTGCCCGAACGAGCCGGTGGCGGCGCGGGCGGCGAACGGCATCGACTTCTACATCCACTTCTGGCACGTGCCCGCCAACACGCGCTCCCTGCCGGACGACTTCGACCTCAACGCCGCGCAGAGCGGGATGGCGCGGAAAGTCCTGCTGCACCAGCCGTTCGACGTGCTCGGCGGCTTCGTGCAGGACTTCCTCAAGGGCTTCGCGCCCACCCGCACCCAATCGCCGGGGGACGTGCCGCTCGCCCGCTGGCAGTTCACCACCGACTACCCGATGTACGCCGACCCCTGGTACGTGACCGAGTGGGCCGAGCTGCACGGGGACGGCACGCTGCGCGCCGACCCCGCGATCGGCGGATTCCTGCGCGCCTACCAGCTCGGCGGCGGCTACACCCCGGGCATCGTCCTCGGCGGCTGCCTGCTGCTGTCCGCGGCGGCGGTGCTGGGAGCGGGCCGCGCCCGCCGCAGCGGGCTGCGCGCCGTGGTGCTGCTGCCCGCGGGACTGGCCACGACGGTGCTGGCCACCGCCGCGGCGATGGAGTTCTCGTGGCGCTACCAGCTGCCCGGCCTCGTCCTGCTGCCGCTGGCGGCCGGGCTCGCCCTCACCGCGATCACCGGGCCGTCCCGCTCATCCGACTGAACACCTGAAGGAGAACACCATGTCCACGACCTTCCCCGACGAGGTCGACCGGGCCGCCTTCGACGGCTTCGCCGAGCGCTACGGCGACCGCCGGTTCGCCTCGGTGATCGTGCTCATCGCGGCCTACAACGAGCAGGACGCGCTCGGCGCCGTGCTCGACGGGATGCCCGCGGCGAGCTGCGGGCTGGACGTGGACACCCTCGTCGTCGTGGACGGCGCCACCGACGACACCGCCGAGGTCGCGCTGCGCCACGGCGCGCTGACCTGCGTGGCCCCCCGCAACCGCGGGCAGGGCGCTGCGCTGCGGCTGGGCTACCGGCTCGCCGCCGAGCGCGGGGCCCGCTACCTGGTCACCACCGACGCCGACGGCCAGTACGACATCGCGGAACTGCCGGAACTGCTGCAGCCGCTGATCGACGACGAGGCCGACTTCGTCACCGGTTCCCGCACCCTCGGCCGCACCGAGAACACCGACCTGGTGCGCCGCGCCGGGACCCACGTGTTCGCCTGGCTGGTCAGCGCCCTGACCCGGCAGAAGATCACCGACACCTCGTTCGGCTTCCGGGCCATGAAGATCGAGGTGCCGAACTCGGTGCGCCTGGAGCAGCAGCAGTACCAGTCCTCGGAGCTGCTCGTCGGCGTCCTCGCCCGCGGCTACCGGGTGCTGGAGAAGCCGATGACGATGCTGGTGCGCGCCGCCGGGCAGAGCAAGAAGGGCGGCAACCTGCTCTACGGCTACAGCTACGCGAAGGTCGTGCTGGGCACCTGGCTGCGCGAACGCCGCTCGGCCCCGCAGCCGCAGGACCACCCGGCCGCCGAGCGGATCAGCGAGCCCGCGGCGGCCGTTCCCGAGCGGTGAAGATGAACCGGTCGATGATCAGGAACTTCACCACGAACATCACCAGGTAGGTCCCGAGGAACGCGCCCCACACGATCGCCACCTGCGGGAGGCGGTCGTGCGGGAACGCGTGCACCGCGAGCCGCTCCGCGCCGCTGGTGGACAGCGCCGCCAGCAGCGCGGTGCCGATCGACAGCGCCGCGTAGCGCAGGATCTCGCCGCGCAGCGCCGCGCGGCCCCCGCCGCCCCAGGTGCGGCGGTTGAGCACGAAGTTCGGCACCGCTCCCGCCAGCCACGCCAGCACCGTGGCGACCACCGGCTGCGCCCAGGCCGCGTAGGAGCCGATGAACACCAGCTGGCTGATGCCGGTGGCGACCACCGAGGCGGCGGCGAACCTGCTGATCAGCCGCCAGTAGTGGCCGCGCCGCGAAGCTGCGGTGTCGGTGGCCTGCTGCACTGCCGCGTCCTTCCAGCCGTGCCACCGCGTCCGGGGCGGGGCGTCGCGCCCGCACGATACCGGTGCGCGCCGCGGGCCCTTCCGCTCCGTCCGGCGGAGCGCAGCTCTTCGTTCCGGGGCTGAAGGATGAGAGCATTCCCGATGTTGTCGGGGCGGGCTCGTGCACAGTTCCTGGCAGCGCATTCCTACCGTGCCGATCGATTCCGGGCGTTTCGGGTGCCCGGAGAAGAACTGCCACCGCGGTCCTCCCGCCGGCGGTGGCGCCGCAATGAACGTAGAGGAGAAGAAGGCGTGCGAATCCTCGTCCTCGGGGGCGACGGCTACCTTGGCTGGCCGACCGCTCTGCACCTGTCCGACCGCGGCCACGAGGTGGCGGTGGCCGACAACTTCGCCCGGCGCGGCTACGACCACGAGATGGGCGTGCAGAGCCTGGTGCCCATCGAGCCGATGCAGACCCGCATCGACGCGTGGCACGAAGTGTCGGGCAAGAGCATCAAGTCCTACTACGGCGACCTGGTCGATGCGGACTTCACCTACGAGATGGTGCGGGACTTCCGCCCGGACACCATCGTCCACTTCGCGGAGCAGCGCGCCGCGCCGTACTCGATGATCGACCGCAAGCACGCGGTGTACACCCAGCAGAACAACGTGGTCGGCAACCTCAACGTGCTGTTCGCGATCCAGGAGATCGACCCGTCGATCCACCTGGTGAAGCTGGGCACGATGGGCGAGTACGGCACGCCGAACATCGACATCGAGGAAGGCTGGCTGGAGGTCACGCACAAGGGGCGGACCGACCGGATGCTGTTCCCGAAGAAGCCGGGCTCCTTCTACCACCTGAGCAAGGTGCACGACAGCCACAACATCGAGTTCGCCTGCCGAATCTGGGGCTTGCGCGCCACCGACCTGAACCAGGGCGTGGTGTACGGGCAGGAGACGGCGCAGACGACGCAGGACCCGCGGCTGGCGACCCGCTTCGACTACGACGCGATCTTCGGCACGGTGCTGAACCGCTTCGTCATCCAGGCGGTGCTGGGCCACCCGCTGACGGTGTACGGCAGCGGCGGCCAGACCCGCGGGCTCATCGACATCCGGGACACCGTGGAGTGCATCCGGCTGGCGGCGGAGAACCCGGCGGACGCGGGCGAGTTCCGGGTGTTCAACCAGATCACCGAGAGCTTCTCGGTCGGGGAGATCGCGAAGGTCGTGGCGAACTGCTTCGACGGCAGCGTCGAGGTGGAGTACCTGGACAACCCGCGCGTCGAGCAGTCCGAGCACCACTACAACGTGGTGCACACCGGTCTGGTCGAGCTCGGCCTGGAGCCGCACCTGCTGTCGAACACGCTGATCGACTCGCTGTTCGGGGTCGCGAAGGCGCACGTGGACCGGGTGGACCTCGGCGCGATGCGCCCGACGGTGCAGTGGCGGACCGCGTCCAGCCCGCTGCGCGCGGACGGCTGAGCGGGCGGAGCCGTCACGGTGACGGAGGTGCGCGCGGGGCGCGTGCGTCCGTCACCTCCGCCGGTACCCGGGCCGATGCCCGGTCGTGGCCCAACTGTGCGCTGAAAGGCCTGGAATATTCCAAGTTTCACGTGCACACTGAAGCCACGCGTCGTTGATCCTTCATCGGTGGTGCCGGTCGCCCGCCGATGGAGCTCAACCGGCCGTTCCCCCGGTTCCCGGGTGGAGATCGACGCGGCCATGTCGGTGGCCGCAGGTACGGGGAGCGGCGTCCCGGGCGCGGGAATGCAGGGCACTCTCGCACCCGGGGCGCCTACCGCGTGTCGGGGGGCTTCCACACGGCCTACCGAACCGTAGCCCTTTCGTATGACTCGCGCGATACGACACGTGGGTAAAGCTGACGCTGCGTGTGCCATCCGTAGCCGTACAACCTCTGGTCGAGAGCAACAGCACGACGACGCCCGCCCGCGAACTCCTGTCGCGAGCGGGCGTCGTGGCGTCCGGGGACCGGCCATCGCTCAGCTGCCGACCGGTTCGCTCGCTTCTTCCTCCGGGATCTCCTCGCGGCGGTCGCGCACGATCCGGGTGATGGTGAACGCCAGCGCGGCGACCCAGGCCAGCACGATCACCGCGTAGATCGCGGTGGGGGCGGGCAGGTCGAACGCCTTGATCAGGGTGCGCGCGTTGGTGAGCACGATCAGCCCGCCGGCGCCGACGCCGATCAGCCGCATCGGCACGATCCGGACCAGGTAGGCGGCCAGCGGGGCGGCGATCACGCCACCGATCAGCAGCGCGGCCACCGTCGCCCAGGACAGCGGTTCGTCGGCGAGCGAGATGATGAAGCCGAGGCTGGCGGCCACGGCGATGAGGAACTCGCTGGTGTCCACCGAGCCCACGACCTTGCGCGGCTCGACCTTGCCGGTGCTCAGCAGCGTCGGCGTCGCCACCGGACCCCAGCCGCCGCCACCGGTCGCGTCGACGAAGCCGGCGACCAGGCCGAGCGGCGCGAGCAGCTTCGAGCTCACCCCGGTCAGCTGCCTGCGGCGCAGCGGGCGCAGCGCGAACCGCAGCAGCACGTACAGGCCGAGCGCGAGCAGGATGGTGGACATCCACGGCTCGGCCGCCTCGGTGGACAGGTTGCTCAGCGCGGTCGCGCCGAGGAACGAGCCGACGGCCCCGGGCACGCCGAGGATCAGCACGACCCGCCAGTCGACGTTGCCGAACTTCCAGTGCGAGAGGCCGGAGGCGACGGAGGTGCCGATCTCGGCGAGGTGCACCGAGGCGGAGGCCACCGCGGGCGTGAGCCCGGCGGTGAGCAGGATGGTCGTGGAAGTCACCCCGTAGGCCATGCCGAGGGAACCGTCGACGAGCTGGGCGATGAATCCGCCGAGCGCGAAGATCAGGAAGGTCTGCACGATCTCTCCGTGGGTGGCGTGCGCGGGCACCCCCGTTCTCTCGCGCGCGGACGCGCGCCGGGGCGGTGCGGTGGTCGGTTCGGGGGAGGCACGGTGGCCGCGGGCGGACGCGGCTCAGGAGGAGGGCGTCGGCGCCCCGGCTCGGCGCGCCCGGTTGCGGGCGGCGGCCGTGCGGGAGTTCAGCGGCGGGGTCGACACCCCGCGGAGCTGACGCGCAGCAGGTCGACGTGCAGGCGCTGGGCAAGCAGGCCCCACTGGTCACCACGCGTCATGCACTCAGTGAATCAGATCAATCCTTCGTGCGATATGTGCTTCCCAGAGTGCGGGAGACCCGGCGCGATCGGTTACTCGCCGGTCACTTGGGGGCGCTGACCGGGCGCGCGGGGCCTGGTGGCGGTGCTTGTGCTCAAGACCACTTTCGGGCCCTCGCGGTCTTGGTCGGTGACCCACTCCGCCGCTGGTACCGGGATCGGCGCGACCGCTCGGCGTGCCGGTGGCGCGTCCGGCGACGCGGCCGGGTGGTCGCGGTGCGCGGCCGTGGCCGGCCGATTGCGCCGCGTGGCCGCCGAGTCCGTGCCCAGGAGCAATCACCGATCGCGCGGAGGTGATCGCGCCGGGTCGCCGATCTCCGCCGGACGTCGTTCCCGGTGAGCCGGTGATCGACGCCGAAAGATCACGAACGTTATCGAATGGTCATCTTGTTTGATTACGCACAGTGTGTGAATTGCGGCTGATTGCAAGCTGTACATACACCTAACGGGCTATCGCTTGCTGCTGCTGATGACCCGGAGCTACCTTTCTCGCTGAGAACGTCACGGTTCGATCACGAACAGGACTCACCCCCGAAGAGTCCTCGCCCGCACCCCCGGCGGGAGCGATCGGACCACCCCCGAAGACGGAAAGGCGACCATGGCCAAGCACCGCCAGGAGAGCGGCCACACCCCGAAGACCGCTCTCCGGGAGTCCTTGCTGAACTCCTTCCGGCCGCGTTCCGAGCGCGGCAACTCCCGGGTCTCCACCCGGAACAAGATCGCCGCGGCCGTCGTCGCGGCAGGCGCGTTCGCCGCCGTCGGCCAGCCGCTGGCCGCCAACGCGGACAAGAGCGCCGAGAACCAGGCCGTCCGCCCGGTCGCCGACCAGCACGCCGCCGCGCAGCAGCAGCTCGCGGCCGCCGTGAACGGCACCCCCGAGACCGAGGCCGCGGTCCGGCTGCTCCCGCAGCAGTCCCCCGAGCCCGCGCAGGACGAGGCGCAGAAGGTGGCCAAGGGCAAGGAGATCGCCCAGGAGCGGGCCCAGGCCGCCGCCGACCAGAAGGCCGCGAAGGAGGCGGCGGACGCGAAGGCCGCCGCCGCGAAGCAGGCCGAGCTGGCCAAGGAGGCCGCGGTCCCGGCGAAACCGGCCACCGCCCAGCCCGCCAAGGCGAGCAGCGGCTACGTCAAGCCCGCCGACGGCACCTTCACCTCCGGGTTCGGTTCCCGCTGGGGCAGCACCCACAAGGGCATCGACATCGCCAACAACATCGGCACCCCGATCGTCAGCGTCAACGACGGCGAGGTCATCAACGCCGGCCCGGCCAGCGGCTTCGGCCAGTGGGTGCGGGTGCAGCACGACGACGGCACGATCACCGTCTACGGCCACGTGAACACGATCGACGTGAGCGTCGGCGAGCAGGTCAAGGCGGGCGACAAGATCGCCACGATCGGCAACAAGGGCCAGTCCACCGGCCCGCACCTGCACTTCGAGGTGATCCAGGGCGGCAGCAAGATCAACCCGCTGCCGTGGCTGCAGCAGCACGGGATCTCCGTGAAGTGAGTCCCGGAGCCGGGCGGCGCGACCGCCCGGCTCGCCGGGACACCAGACCGGCCGCCCGAGGTTCGGAGTCACCCCCGACCGTGCCCCGGGCGGTCTTCCCACCGGGAAAAGCCGACCCCCGTCAGTCTGTCGTGGACTCGGCGGGGGTTTCGGCGTTCTCCAGCCGTTCGCGCAACCAGCCGAGGGTGCGCGCGAGCAGCCGGGACACGTGCATCTGCGAGATGCCGATCTGCTCGGCGATCTGCGTCTGGGTCATGGACCGGAAGAACCGCATCACCAGGATGCGCCGCTCCCGCTCGTCGAGTTCGGCCAGCAGCGGCCGGATGGTCTCCCGGTTCTCCACTTCGGCCAGTTCGGCGTCGTCGGACCCGATGGCCGCGCCGAGCGGGATCTCGTCCGTGGCGGTGAGCAGTTCGTCCAACGAGGCGCTGCGGTAGGCGTTGCCCGCCTCCAGCCCGCGGAACACGTCGTCCCGGCTGATGCCGAGGTGCTCGGCGAGTTCGCTGGGCGTGGGCGCCCGGCCGAGCTCCTGGGACTGGCGCGCGATGGCGGAGGACACCGACAGGTGCAGTTCCTGGAGCCTGCGCGGCATCCGCACCGCCCAGCCGGTGTCGCGGAAGTGCCTGCGCACCTCGCCCATGATCGTCGGCACCGCGAAGGACAGGAAGTCGACGCCGCGCTCCGGGTCGAACCGGTCCACGGCGTTGATCAGCCCGAGGGTGGCGACCTGGGTGAGGTCCTCCTGCGCTTCGCCGCGGTGGCTGAAGCGGCGGGCGATGTGCTCGGCCACCGGCAGGTGCTCGGTGACCAGCCGGTCCCGCAGCCGCTCCCGGCGAGGGTCGTCCTTCCCCACACCCGCGAGTTCGGCGAACAGGGGCGCCAGTTCGTCGTAGCGTTGATGTCGCGAGTGGGAGGCGTGATCGGAATCCGCCTGCTTCACTCGTGGGTCCGTCCCTTGGTCAGGTCGATGCGGACCAAGTGGCCGGTGCCGGAGTCCGCGTCGGATTCCACCGAGGTTGACACACTGTCGGTCAGCGCGCTGAGCACGCGCCAGCTGAAGGTGTCCTCGCGGGCGCCCTGCCCGCGGTCGCTGCCGACCGCGGCGGAGACGTGCAGCCCCACCTCGTCGGTCTCGAAGCGGCACACCAATTGCCTGCCGTCCGCGGCGAGGCGGATCAGCGAGGAGCACGCCTCGTCCACGGCCAGCCGCAGGTCGGCGATCGAGTCGACGTCGAAGTCGGCGCGCATCGCCAGGTCCCCGGTCACCGCCCGCAGGACCGACAGCTGGGAGGCGTCGGCGGCCACTCGCACTTCGACGACGGATTCGGCGGGGGCGGAGCCGGATCGCGGCGGGGGAGCGGTCCGCTCGCCGCGGGCGGGCTGTGGTGCTGACACTGATACACCTCGCTTTGCGCTGGGGGATCTCGTTCCGGGCCCGGGTTCCGGCACTGCCCGCCGGACTCCGGTTCCCGTTCGCGCACCGGGTTCTGATCGCATCACACGCCCCCTCGTTCGGGTGCGGCCGGTGCCGCCGACCGCCCGGCCGGGTGCTCGCGATTACCACTACTCACCGTCACCTGATACCCGGTGCGGTGGCCGGGCAAACGGGTGTTCCAGCCCGCCGCCGCACCGGGTGCCGGGGCGGCTAGACCAGGCTGGTCCAGTAGTCCCAGAACGCCTGCAGCACGAGTACCACGATCACCAGATACCACACCACCAGCACGAAGCTGTGGAACTTGGCCAGCGCCGCGCCCACCGCTCGTCCACCGCCGAGGTGACCGGAGCGCAGCACGTGCAGCGTGGTGTACCAGAAGATCGGGATGGTGACGGCCCACACGACCATGCAGTACGGGCACAGCGCGCCGATCTCGTACAGGCTCTGCACGATCAGCCAGTGCACGAACACGACGCCGAGCGCGCTGCCCAGCTGGAGGCCGAGCCAGAACCAGCGCGGTGCGGCCAGCCCGGCCAGCAGCGCCGCGCCTGCGGCCATCAACGCCGGGAACGCGGCGACCCCGATCAGCGGGTTGGGGAACCCGAACAGCGCGGCTTGCGCGCTGTCCATCACCGAGCCGCAGGAGATGATCGGGTTCAGGCTGCAGGACGGGACGTAGTTCGGGTCGCCCAGCTTGTTGATCTTCTCGATGGTCAGCGCGAAGGCGCTGACGAGGCCGATCGCACCGCCGATCACGTACAGCCAGCCGAGCCCGCGCGCGGGCGCCTGCCCCGCGGGTGCGAGTTCGGCGGTGCGGGCCTGCTCGGTGGCGGTCACTTCGCCAGCTCCTGGTTCAGCTTGTCCCGCAGCTGGTTGACGACGTCGGCGTAGGTGGTCTTGTCGCCGGTGGTCGGCTCCCACTTCTGGCCGTTGATGAAGAAGCTCGGCGTGCCCTCGACCCCGGCGGTCTTGGCGTCGGCCTGGTCCTTCTTGATCCGGTCGGCGACCTGCTGGGATTCCTCGTCGGACTTGAACTTCGCCATGTCCAGCCCGAGCTGCTGGGCGTGCTGGTCGAAGACCTTCTCGGCGCGGGCCTCGTCGTCGCTGACGTTCTGCCCGTCGGGCGCGACGGCCCAGGCGGAGTAGTCGTCGTAGAGGGCGTGGTACATCTCCTTGTACTTGCCCTGCACGCCCGCCGCTTCGGCGGCCTTCGCGGCGGATTCCGCCAGCGGGTGGGCCTTGGCGATCGGGAAGTTCCGGTTCACGAAGGTGATGCGGCCGGCGAACTCCTGCTCGATCTGCTTCGTGACGCCCGTGTAGTACTGCCAGCAGGCGGGGCACTGGAAGTCGAGGAATTCGGCGACGGTGACCTTGCCGTCCGGGGACTCCGAGAGCTTGTTGCTGTCGGGGTGCGCGACGACGGTGCTGAGGTCGGGCGCACCGTTGCCGCCCTGGCTCGCGTCGTCCTTCTGGCCCGCGGAGTAGAGCAGGATCCCGCCCACCACGAGCAGCGCGGCCACCACGACCACGATGCTCAGGATCATGTTGGTGGAGGGGCCGCTCTTCTTCAGCAGCGGGTTCGTTGTCTTCGGCATCGCTTCGTGCACCTTCGGCGGTCGGCTCGCGCGGGTGTTCCCGCACCTGCGGCAGAGAGATCCAGTTTCCCCCACCAACACGAAAGTGTGAGAGAGCGGGTGGTCACGGGACCGCCATGCCCTCTACGGGTATACCGCATCGGTGACGGAGTCCGACGTGCTCGACCTGGTCGATGCGGGGATGCGCCCGCTGCTGCGGCGGTGGACGGGGGAGTGGCTGCCTCCGGCGCTGGCGACCCGCAGCGACACCCGGTTCTCCGACCCGGACTGGTTGTTCGAGCGCAAGCTCGACGGGGTGCGGGTGGTCGCGACCCGCGCCGGGGGCGCGCCGGTGCTGTGGTCGCGCAACCACAACCGGGTCGACTCGGCCTACCCGGAGCTGGTGGAGGCGCTGGAGTCCCAGCCGGACCGGTTCGTGGTGGACGGTGAGGTGGTGGCCTTCGACGGCGGCCGCACCAGCTTCGCCCGGCTGCAGCACCGGATGCACCTGGCCGATCCGCGGGAGGCCCGGCGCAGCGGGGTCGCGGTGCACTACTACCTGTTCGACCTGCTGGCGATCGGCGACGTGGACGTGACGCGGCTGCCGCTGCGGATCCGCAAGCGGCTGCTGGCCGAGTGCTTCGAGTTCGCCGAGCCGCTGCGGCTCACCGAGCACCGGCGCGGTGACGGCGAGGAGTTCTACCGGCAGGCCTGCGCCCGCGGCTGGGAGGGCTTGATCGCCAAGCGCGCGGACCGCCCGTACCGCAGCGGCCGCACCCGGGACTGGCTGAAGCTCCCGTGCCTGTCGCAGCAGGAGTTCGTCGTCGGCGGGTTCACCGAGCCGAAGGGCGCCCGGTCCGGCTTCGGCGCGCTGCTCGTCGGCTACTACGACGAGGGCGCGCTGCGGTACGCGGGCAAGGTCGGCACCGGCTACGACGAGGCGACGCTGCGGGAACTGCGCGGCAGGCTGGACGCGCTGGCGCGCCGCGAATCACCGTTCGCCGACCGGATCCCGGAGCGGGAGGCGAGGTGGGCGGAACCGGAGCTCGTCGCGGAGGTGGGCTTCACCGAGTGGACGGCGGACGGGCGGCTGCGGCACCCGCGATTCCTGGGGCTGCGCAACGACAAGGCGGCGGGCGACGTGGTGCGGGAGGACTGACCGCCCGCCCCCGGATCCGGAGAGCGGGCGGGCGCGCCCGGTCACTGCGCGACGCTGATCACCGCGTTGTTCTGCTGCACGGCGGGATGCGGTTGCGACCACGCGGCGAGACCGACGGTCGCCAGGACCATCATCACCGTTCCGACAACCGACACGATGGTGCGGCTGCTGATCTGCATGGTTCGCGCCCCGCTTTTCTGGGAGGAGTGGATCTGCTGCTGGTGTCGGCGCCGAGTCCGGGGAGACGCGCGGTTCGCCGGAGCGTCCGCCACCGGGTCGAGACCTGCTGGGGTGGTCCCGATTCGATGGGTGAGGTCGCCGCGAACTCGACTGCCACAGAGCTTGTCGCCGCACTCCCACAATACGTTACGTGGCCGAAATATTCCCTGGTGGCGTGCGTCTCGCCCACGTGGGGGACCGTGCTGCGGCGGCGGTCGCGGAGGGACGCCGAGCCGTTCCCGTTGGTCCCGGGTGGGACGGTCACTGGTCCCAGAAACCCTGCTGGTCCAACTGCCGGACCAGGGTCTGCCCGTGGTGCGCCAGGTGGTCGTGCATCGCCAGCCGCGCCGCCTCCGGATCGCGGTTGTGCAGCGCGCGCAGGATCGCCCGGTGCTCGGAGCCGGTGGTCTCCGCGTGCTCCGAGGTGCTCGCCAGGAGTCTTCGCGGCACGTAGCGGGACGTCAGCTGCACGAACCAGGCGAGCTTCGCCGAATCGGCGATGTCGTAGATGGCGTGGTGGAACCGCAGGTCCAGCTCCGCGGCGTCGCCGATGCCGAACCGGCCGGCGTGCTCCAGCTCGGCCTGCACCTCCTCCAGGCCGGCGAGCTGGCCGACGCTGATCAGCGCCGCGGTGCGCGCCGCCAGCTCGCCCGCGATGGCGGCCTGCACGCGGCTGGTGTCCTCGATGTCCTTGCGGTTCAGCGGGAGCACGGTGAACCCGCGACGCGGCTCCAGCTCGACGAAGCCCTCGCCGCGCAACGCCAGCAGCGCCTCGCGCACGGGGGTGACGCTGACGCCGATCTCCTCGGCGAGCCGCTCCAGGTGCAGGTGTTCGCCCTTGCGCAGCCTGCCGGTCACTATCCGGTCGCGGATCCGGGAGGCCACCTCGTCGGAGAGCTGGGCGCGGGGTCGTCGGTGGGGCAGTCCTGCTCCGGGCATCGCTCTCTCGATCGTCGCCTGATTTCGATCGTCCCTGCTCGATCGTGCTGGGGGTGCGCCGCCGGTCGCGCGCGGCGTTGCTGCTGCGAACTTGATACCAGGCGGGCGGTACGACCGGATCGCTGCTCGTGGTCCGGCGGGTATCGTCGCAGGACGTGGCCGCCGATCCCGCTCGTCCGGTGCCCGATCCGGGGCACGCGATCACGCATTCGCTGGCGGCGGCCCGGCTCGGGGACGCCGAGGCGCTCGCCGGCCGGTTGATGGGCGCGATCTTCACCGACAATCCGGAGTGGACCGACTACCGCCCGGTGCCCCGCGAGGACCTCTACGACGGCTGCCGCCGCTACCTGCAACGGGTCCTGGAGATCCTCAGCGGCGCGGCGGGCGACCCGGACGGCGACGACGTGGCCGCGGAGATCGGCCGCCGCCGCGCCGAGCAGGGCGTGCCGCTGGAGGTCATGCTGCGCACCTTCCGGCTCGGCGGCCGCATCGTGTGGGAGGCGATCGTCGAGCAGGCGCACGCCGATCGTGCCGACCCGGACGTGGTGCTGGGGGCGGCGACGTCGATGTGGACGGTGATCGACGGACTGTCCTCCACGCTGTCCACCTCGTACCGCAACACCGAGCTGGAGCGGCTGCGGCGCGACGACCAGCGCAGGCACGCGCTGGTGGAGGACCTGCTCAGCGGTCGGGCCCGGGACGCCGCGTTCGCGCAGCGGACCGCGAAGGAGCTGGACCTGCCGACCGGCGGCCGCTACCTGGTGGTGGTCGCCGAGATGCGCGGCGACGGCAGCTTCGCGCTCAGCGGCCAGCACGACGCGTTGGGCGGGGTGCACATCCGATCGGTGTGGCAAGTGCGCGCGGACACGCTGGTGGGGCTGGTGGCGCTGGAGCAGCGGGACCCGGCGGGCGCGTTGGACGTGCTGCGGCCGCTGGCGCGCGGCCGGGTCGCGGCCTCGCCGGAGGTGCGCGGGCTCGCCGAGGTGGGGCTGGCCCACCAGCTCGCGGTGACCGCGATGGGCACCGTCCCGCACGGGGCGGCGCAGCTGGTGTCGCTGGACCGGCACTACCCGGAAGCGCTGCTCGTGCAGTCCCCTGAACTGGCACGACGCCTGCTGGACTCGCAGCTGGGCCCGTTGCTGGAGCTGCCGGTGAAGGAGCGGGACATGTTGCTGGAGACGCTGACCGCGTGGCTGGAGGAGAACTGCTCGACCGCGAACGCGGCGCTGCGGCTGCACTGCCACCGCAACACGGTGCTCAACCGGCTGCACCGGATCAGCACCCTGATCGGGCGGTCGTTGCAGGGGCGCGCCGCGTACGTGTCGCTGTCGCTGGCGCTGTCGGCACTACACCTGCGCGACGGACTGCGCGACTGACCCGCGGAACGAATTTTTCGCGTTTTTCCGCTATCCGCGAGGGGCGCGGGTTTTCCAGGTCGTCGCGCGCTAGGATCTCACCGACCGTGAGATTCGATCACCAGAGGTGTTGGCCGAGGCTCGGATTGTGCGAAGTGCACAGCGACCGTCGTTGAAGTCTGGGCGGTCGCGCATAGCGCGGAAGTGGCAGCGCTCACGACACTCAGAGTGAGAATCACCCGATATTCACCCGGCTGCGAACCCGCCCGATGGCGCGGTGTCGTCAGGGCTGGTCCGGCTCGAAGGAGCACATCGAAGTGCAGGAATACGACCTCCTCGTAGTGGGCGGCGGCCCCGGCGGTTACGTCGCCGCGATCCGGGCCGCGCAGCGCGGTCTGAACGTGGCCGTGGTCGAGAAGGAACGGCCCGGTGGCGTCTGCCTGAACTGGGGCTGCATCCCGACCAAGGCGATGCTGCGTTCCGCCGAGGTCTACGAGACGGTGCTGCACGCCGCCGACTTCGGCATCCGCGCGGAGAACGTGGGCCTGGACTACGACGCCATCACCCGCCGCAAGGACGGCGTGGTGAAGGGCCTCACCGACGGCGTCGCCGGCCTGCTCAAGGCGAACGGCGTCACCGTCGTCAACGGCCACGCCAAGTTCACCGGCCCCACCACCGTCGACGTGTACGCGGTCGGCGAGTCGGTGCTCGGCGCGAACGGCCCGCGGTACGCCGCCGAGCCCGCGGGCGACGAGCCCGTCGACCGGATCAGCGCGCGCGACATCATCGTCGCGACCGGTTCGGTCCCGGTCCAGCTGCCGCTGCCCGGCGCGGAACTGCCCGGCGTGATCACCTCCGACGGCGCGTTCGGCCTCACCGAGGTGCCCGGCAAGCTCGCCGTCATCGGCGGCAGCGCGGTCGGCGCCGAGTGGGCGAGCCTGTTCAACGCCCTCGGCAGCGAGGTCACCATCATCGAGATGCAGCCGACGCTGGTGCCCGCCGAGGACGCCGAGATCGGCAAGGCGCTCGGCCGCTCCTTCTCCAAGCGCGGCGTGCAGGTGCTCACCGGCGCCACCGTCTCCAAGGTCGAGGAGGGCGGGAAGGACGCCGCCCTCAAGGTCTCGGTGGACGGCGCGAAGGTCTCCGAGGTCGACGCGGACGTGGTGCTGGTCGGCGTGGGCCGCAAGCCCAACACCGCCGCCCTGGACCTGGCCGCCGCAGGCGTCGAGGTCGACGGCCGCGGATTCGTGCAGGTCGACGACAAGCTGCGCACCAACGTCGAGCACGTCTACGCGATCGGCGACGTCACCGGCAAGGCGCTGCTCGCGCACGTCGCCTCGCACCAGGGCGTCGTGGCCGCCGAGACCATCGCGGGTCACCACGCCTCGATCGACTACAACGTCATCCCGGCGGCGACGTTCACCCACCCGGAGATCGCCAGCGTCGGGCTCACCGAGAAGCAGGCCACCGAGGCCGGTCACCAGGTGGTCGCCGCGAAGTTCCCGTTCGCCGCGCTGGGCCGCGCCCAGACCTTCGGCGACACCGAGGGCTTCATGAAGATCGTGGCGGGGGAGCAGTACGGCGAGGTCCTCGGCGTGCACGTGTTCGGCCCGTCCGCCAGCGACCTGATCACCGAAGGCGCGCTCGCGATCACCTTGGAGGCGACGCTCGACGAGCTCGCCGAGACGATCCACGCGCACCCGACGCTCGGCGAGATCGGCATGGAGGCGGCGATGACCGCCCTCGGCCTGCCGGTGCACACCGCCCCGCCGAAGAAGCGTTGATCCACCCGTTCCGCTCCTCGCACCGAAAGGGTTCCGTGATGGCTGAGACCGCGACCCGCACCAAGCCCGCCACCCGCGCGAAGACGACCCGCCGCAGCACGGCGAAGTCGGCCAAGTCCGGCGCGTTCTCCGGCGAGTCGGCCGAGCTGCTGCGCGGCTACTTCCAGCAGATGACGCTGATCCGCCGCTTCGAGGAGCGGGCCGCGCAGGGCTACACCCAGGCCAAGATCGGTGGCTACTGCCACCTGAACCTGGGTGAGGAGGCCACCGTCGTCGGCCTGATGTCGGCGCTGCGCAAGACGGACCTGCTGTTCACGAACTACCGCGAGCACGGTTACGCGCTGGCCAAGGGCATCGAGCCCGGCCGCGTGATGGCCGAGCTGTACGGCCGCACCACCGGTACCTCCAAGGGCTGGGGCGGCTCGATGCACATGTTCGACGTGGAGGCCGGGCTGCTCGGCGGCTACGGCATCGTCGGCGGCCAGATCCCGCTGGCGACCGGCGCGGCGATGGCGATCGACTACCGCGGTGGCGACCAGGTCGTGATGTGCCAGATGGGCGACGGCACCACCAACATCGGTGCGTTCCACGAGGCACTGAACATCGCGGCGCTGTGGAACCTGCCGGTGGTGTTCGTGGTGGTGAACAACTTCCTGGGCATGGGCACCACGGTGGAGAAGTCCTCCGCGGAGTCGGAGCTGTACAAGCGCGCTTCGGCGTACCGGATGCACGGCGAGCGGGTGGACGGCAACGACGTGCTGGCGGTCCGCGACGCGGCGGCGCGCTTGGTGGAGCGGGCCCGCGAGTCGGGCGGCCCGGCGCTGCTGGAGGCGGTCAGCCACCGCCTCAAGGGCCACTCGGTGGTGGACCCGGCGAAGTACCGCAGCGAGGAGTCGGTGCAGGAGGCCCGCGAGCACGACCCGGTGGTGAACTTCCGGGCGCGGCTGGTCGAGGCCGGTGTGCTCGACGAGGACGGCGCGCAGGAGATCGAGCGGCTCGCGCAGGCCGACGCGGACGCGGCGGTGGCCTTCGCCGACGACAGCCCGCACCCCGAGGTCTCGACGCTGTTCGACTACACCTACGCCACCCCGGTCGCCAACGACTCCCGCCGGCTGCCCGCCGACCCGGTGTTCTGAGGCGACCCGCACCCCTTCCTTTCGAGTCGCCGCGCGGCGCTCGGCGGTGACCCCGCCGGGTGCCGCCGGTGGCATGTCTTCTGGAGAAACGACTCTTGGCCGTCATCACCTACCGCCAGGCGCTGCACGACACCCTGCGCGACGAGATGCACCGCGACGACGACGTGTTCCTCATCGGTGAGGAGATCGGCGTCTTCGAGGGCTCCTACAAGATCACCGCCGGGCTGCTGAAGGAGTTCGGCGAGAAGCGGGTGCGCGACACCCCGATCGCGGAGGAGGGCTTCGTCGGTGCCGCGGTGGGCGCCGCGATGCTGGGGCTGCGCCCGGTCGTGGAGCTCATGACGATCAACTTCTCGCTGGTGGCGCTGGACCAGATCGTCAACCACGCGGCGAAGATCTACGGCATGTTCGGCGGCCAGACCAGCGTGCCGATGGTGCTGCGCACGCCCGGTGGCGGCGGCCAGCAGCTCGGTGCGACCCACTCGCAGAACATCGAGCTGTACTACGCGTTCGTGCCGGGCCTGAAGGTCGTGGCGCCGAGCACGCCCGCGGACGCGAAGGCGCTGCTGCTGGCCTCGATCCGGGATGACGACCCGGTGCTGTTCCTGGAGAACCTGGCGCTCTACAACACCAAGGGCGAGGTCCCGGACCACGTGGAGCCCGCCGAGATCGGCAAGGCCGCGGTGACCCGCGAGGGCAGCGACATCACGATCATCGGCTACTCGCGGATGGCGGGCGTGGCCACCCAGGTCGCGGAGAAGCTGCACGACGAGGACGGCATCAACGCGGAGGTCGTGGACCTGCGCAGCCTGCGCCCGCTGGACCGGGAGACGATCGTGAACTCGGTGCGCAAGACCGGGTGCGCGGTGGTCGCCGAGGACGACTGGCTGACCTACGGGATCGGCGCGGAGATCGCCGCCTCCATCTCGGACGGCGCGTTCGACTACCTGGACGCCCCGGTGCGCCGCGTCGCGGCCGCGGAGGTGCCGCTGCCGTACGCGAAGCCGCTGGAGCGGGCCGCGCTGCCGTCCGCCGAGTCGCTCACGACGGCGGTGCGCGAGACTCTCGACGCCGTCGGCCGCCGCCGCTGAGCTCGACCTGGGTCGTGCGTTCGGGTCGGACCCCGGGAGCCACGACGAGCCGGTTCACCATGAATTCTTGAGAGTTCCCGAGGAATGTGCAGATGACTGAGATCCAGATGCCCCGCCTGTCCGACACCATGGAGGAAGGCGTCATCGCCGCCTGGCGCAAGAAGGTGGGCGATTCGATCGAGCGCGGCGAGGTCGTCGCGGACATCGAGACCGACAAGGCCATCATGGAGCTGGAGGCCTTCGACGCAGGCGTGCTGGAGAAGCTGCTGGTCGAGGAGGGGCAGACGGTTCCGATCGGCACGCCGATCGCCGTGGTCGGCGACGGTTCGGGTGCTGCGGCGGAGTCGGCAGGTGCTCCTGCTCCGGCCGCCGAGAAGCCGGCCGAGGCCGCTCCGGCCGCCGCTCCGGCGGAGGAACCCGCCGAGCCCGCCGCGCCGACGAACGGCAGCTCGGTCGCCGAGGGCTCCAAGCCGAAGGCGTCGCCGCTGGCGAAGGCCGTCGCGAAGGACCTCGGGGTGGATCTCGCCGCGGTGCGGGGTTCCGGTCCCGGTGGCCGGATCATCCGGTCCGACATCGAGGCCGCCGCCTCCTCGGCCCCGGCGGCCGCGCCGGCTCCGGCCGCGCCCGCCGCGGCTCCGGCTCCGGTCCAGCAGGTGGCGACGCCCGCGGACGCGGAGGAGGTGCCGCTGAGCAACATCCGCAAGGTCACCGCGAAGCGGCTCACCGAGAGCAAGCAGCAGGCCCCGCACTTCTACCTGACCAGCGCGATCGACGTGACCGAGCTGGTCGCGTTCCGCGCGACGCTCAACGAGCGGCTGCAGGCGGCGGGCGGCCCGAAGGTCAGCATCAACGACCTGGTGGTGAAGGCGGTCGCCACGGCGCTGCGCGCGAACCCGTCGGTGAACGTGTCCTTCGGCGGCGACAAGCTGATCAAGCACAAGCGGATCAACCTGGGCGTCGCGGTGGCCATCGAGGACGGCCTGATCGTGCCGGTCATCCCGGACGCGGACCGCAAGAGCGTCTCGGAGATCGCCACCGAGGGCCGGGAGAAGGCCGGGCGCGCCCGCGAGGGCAAGCTGAAGCTGGACGAGATGTCCGGTGGCACCTTCACCATCTCGAACCTGGGCATGTTCGGCATCGAGCAGTTCTCCGCGGTGATCAACCCGCCGGAGGCGGCGATCCTCGCGGTGGGTGCGGCGAAGGACGAGCTGCAGCTGCGCGACGGCGAGGTGGTGGCCCGCAAGATCCTGCGGGTGACGCTGTCCGCCGACCACCGCGCGATCGACGGTGCCGTGGGTGCCGCGTTCCTGCAGCAGTTCACCGCGCTGCTGGAGGACCCGCTGCGCATCATCGCCTGACGCGCGAACTCCGACGGCCCGCCCGCCCCGTGCTCCGGGGTGAGCGGGCCGTCGCTCGTTCCAGGTGAGTGGCCCACCAGCCCCGTCTCGTTGGTCGAATGGGCCACTCACCTGGTCACAGTTCTAGGTGAGTGGCCCATTGGCCTGGTGTGGTCGGTCGGGTGGGCCACTCACCTGGTCAGAGTTGCAGGGGCCAGTGGTGCGGGCCGGTGCTGATCCGGTGGGTGCCGTCGGGGTGGACGGTGAGCGTGCAGCGATCGGGGGTGGGACGGCCGGCGTCCCGCCACCAGGCGTGCGCGGCTTCGACCTCGTCCCAGAGCTCGCGCGGCCCGAGCTGCAGCACCGGCCACGGATGCTCGTCGCGGATCATGCCGACGCGCGCCCAGGATCCGGTGCGGCGGTCGTGCAGTTCCACGTCGCGGTGCCGCTCGTCGCGGTCCTCGACGGTGAGGTGGCAGTGCGGTACCCGGAGCCCGATGGTGAAGGCGGCGCGGGAGAACTCGACCACCTCGTACAACTCCGGACCGCGCAGCGCGGTGCTGCTGCGCCGCGCCGCGCGGAGTTCGTCCTCGTCCGGTTCGAGGTGGTGCCTGCGCTGTTGCCGCAGCCGCATGAACGAGAGCCGCGTGCCGCAGCGCCCGGTGGCCGAGCCGTCCGGCCGCACTTCCAGCCTGGTGAGCGCGTGTTCGCCGTAGTCGGTGCCCCACGGCAGCAGCACCAGTCCGCCGACGCGGGTCTGCTCGATCCAGGCGCGCGGAACGGTGCGCACCGAGGCCGTGGCGATGACCCGGTCGTACGGCGCACCGGGCGGGTGCCCGGCCGCGCCGTCGCCGGTGATCACGTCCACGTCGCGGCCGGTGGCGGCGAGCACGTCCCGGGCTCGGGCGGCGAGTCCCGGGTCGATCTCCACCGAGGTCACCTGGCCGTGCGGGCCCACCCGGTCGCGCAGCAGCGCGGCGTTCCACCCGGTGCCGGTGCCGATTTCCAGGACGCGCAGGCCCGGTCGCAGGTCCAGCGCGTCGAGCATCTCGGCGACGAGCGAGGGCTTGCTGCACGAGCTCGTCGGCGTCCGCGCGCCGCCGCCGGGTTCGCCGTCCTCGACCTGCGTCACGACCGGTTCGTCGGCGTCGACCAGTGCGTGCCAGCGCGCGGGTTCCCGTTCGCGGTGGATCGGGACGAAGCCGTCCGATTCGGGGTCGTCGTCCCACACGACCGGTGGGACGAACGCGTCGCGCGGGGCGGGGAACCGAGCCCTTGAGTCCACTGTGGACTACTTCTTACTCTCGGTGTCCTCGTGCTTATTCCCGTCGTCGTCCGTTCCCCATGTCTCCCACTTGTCCGGTTGCGGCGTGCCCTGTCCGTCCCGGTCTGCGTCCCGTCGGCCCATCGCTTCGCCCTTCCTGCGTCGGAGGTGCGTCGCATTCCAGGGTGCCGGAGCCGTCAGGCGAGGTGGGAGGCGCTGCGGGGTGAACCGGCTAGCGAGATCGAGTGCGGTGAACTTCCTTGATCGACGGGTGGGGGAGTGCTACTCGGCTTCGGCGGCGAGGTGGTGCGTGATCAGCGGGGTCACCTCGATGTCGGCCCAGGGCCAGATCGGCAGGTCGGACAGGATGCCGTGCAGCTCCGCGGCGTCCGCGGCGACCCAGACGCCGACGTTGGCCCGCTTGCCGACCACCGTCCAGAAGTGCCGGATCACGCCGTCGGCGAGCAGTGCGCGGCCGCGTTCCTGCTCGCGCCGGATCACGTCCTCGCGTTCGGCGGCGGGCAGTTCGAAGACGCGGGCGACGTCGACCTGGACGAGGAATTCCACGGGTTCTCCTGTGCGCTGGTGGCCGGGCGGCGTGCCCGGCCGGGTGCCGTCACCATACATCGAAGTTCGACGAACTTCGAACTACTATGCTGGGACGCATGGCGCGCAACCCCGACCACCCGGACCTGCGGGACGTCCGGCTCGACCGGATCTTCGCCGCGCTCGGCGACCAGGCGCGGCTGCGGATCGTCGCGGTGCTCGCCGACCGCGCCGAGCACCAGCGGGAGGACTTCGCGGTGGAGGTCGGGCCCTCGACGCTCAGCCACCACATGAAGGTGCTGCGGGAGGCGGGCTTGGTGCGCTGCCGGTTCGAAGGCACCCGCTGCTTCGTGTCGCTGCGCGCCGACGTGCTGCAGCGCCACGACACCGCGCTCGACGGCGTGCTGCGCTCGCTGGTGCAGGAATCGGCCTGAGCGTCCCGATCCGCGTACGCTCGATCTTCGAGCAGGTGAATCGAGGAGGGGTGCCGAGGTGGGTGTCGTGTCCGTCGCCGGGCGGTGGGTCAACAAGGTCGTCGCGCCGGTGGTCCTGCGGTGCGGGAAGTGGCCCGAGGCCGGCCGCACGAGCATGGCGGTCGTGTCCTACGCGGGCCGCAAATCCGGCCGGGAGTTCACGCTCGTCGTCGCGATCCGCCGCACCGAGTCCGGTGCCACCATCGCCGTCGAGCTGCCCGACCAGAAGCGCTGGTGGCGCAACTTCCTGCAGCCCGGCCCGCTCACCATCGACATCGGCGGCGACCGCCGCACCGGCCGCGCCCACGCCGTCCGCGACGACAGCGGCAAGGTCAAGCTCCACGTCGAACTCGACTGAGCGGCGGAAGCTCAGCCGTCGAACCGGCCGTGCTTGATCGCCGTGAGGAAACCGGCCCACTGGGTGGCGGTAGTGGTTAATCGGTGAGAGGCCGTGTCCTTCGTGTCACGTATCGCGGTGCGGCCACTTCCTTGATCGACTTCGACGCAGTTGTTTCCGCCGCTGTAGCTGGACTTCCGCCAGTTCTCCGACATGCTCTCTTCCTCTTTCATGACAACGCGACGATCAGATCGGCGGAATCCGACGGGCTGAGCGCCCTCTTGCGCAACGTCTCGACTGCGGCTCGGTAGGTCTTGACCGCCTTCACATCTGTGATGGTGGTGGAGGTATCGAAGTGTTCGAGCTGCACCACCGGCTTGGCCTGCGTGAATTCGATCAAGGCCCACGAGCCGCTCAACGCCGGCCCGCACGGGCGGTCGAGGGGGAGGACCTGGATCTCCACGTTGTCGCGCTTGCCGGCCAGGGCGAGTTCGTGGAGCTGTTCGCGCATGACGTCCTGTGGGCAGGTGGGGTAGCGGAGCGCCGCTTCGCCGATGATCGCGAGAAGCTGCTTCGGGCGGTTGCCGGTCAGTACGTGCTGGCGCCCGAGGCGTTGCTGCGCACGTTGTTCCGCTTCGCTGCGGCTGGACGCCCCGAACTCGGCGATGATGTGCCGCGCGTAGTCGTAGGTCTGCAACAGGCCCGGAATCATCAGCGGTTCCACGTTGATGATCTGCGTCGAGGTCCGTTCGTATTCGGTCAGGGCCGCTAGCTGCTTGTCGGTGCCGGGTGCGACCCAGTTCGGTTCGAGCGCGTCACGCGCTAATTCGAGGATGCGGTCTCGCTCGGTCCCGGTGACGCCGAGAACGGCGAGGATGGTCGCGGTATCGGCCTCGCTGGGGGTGAGTTTGCCGTTCTCCCAACGGGAAACGTGCGAGTTGCTGCGTCCCACGAGCTCGGCCAGATCTCGGGAGGTCATCCCGGTGGCCCGCCTGGCCTGCCACAGCTCGACGCCAAGTGCGCGAGCCCGTGGGGTGTCTGCGCTGCTCGCCATGTCGAACATCGTAAGTCGTGACCACGTGCGTTCCCTGTTGTCACCCGAAGGTGGATCTTGTGCGATATGACGCATGCACTGAAGATTGGTGCATGCACCAAGATGACTGTTCGCCACCTCCGCGTCGTGGCGGGGGCCAAGGGGGTTCGAAGTTGGATCAGCAGCGATCGATCGGTTCCGCCACCTCGTTCCCGGCGCGGGTCCGGTACCGGGCCGGAGCGGCGGGGGAGGCGCGGCGGGTCGTGCACATCGCGATGTCCACAGTGGAGGGTGACTGGTCGGCGCTCTGCGGGGTGCGGTTGCCCGCCGCGGACGCCGAGCGGATCTCCGACCTGCTCGGGATGCCGTGCATGGCCTGCACCCGGGTGCTCGCGGCCCGGTCCCAGGTGACGATCGGCCTCGACCCGCCGGTCGTGCTCGAAGCGGGATAGCCCCGCTCGGCCGAAGACCCGGTTCGCCGCCGCGCCCGCCGCGAGGCGGTGGACCGAGCCCCGCCGGGCCGCTCCCGCTTCCCCGACCGCGAGCGCCCGGCGGGGCACCCGCATCCGCGTCCACGACCTCCCCCGGGTGGGCGCGGATGTTCCCGGGCGGTGCCGTGCCCCGAGCCGCCCGGCCGCGCCTTCCCCCGCGACCGCCTGGCGAACCGCGGGGGAAGGCGTGCGGGAAGGGGCGTTGGTCCCGTTCTGACCTGGTATTTCGGTGTCCTTCGGCTGCTGCGTTCACCCTGCTCGCCCGCCAGCATGGGGACGGGCGAGACTGGGGGAGGACGCCATGACGGGACTGCGGGAGACCGCTGCCTGGCCCGCGCTGCGGGTCGACGAATGGACGGACACGCGCGACACGCTGCACCTGTGGACGCAGGTCGTCGGCAAGGTGCGGCTCGCGCTGGCGCCGATGGTCAACCACTGGTGGCAGTCCGCGCTGTACGTCTCCGCGCGCGGCCTCACCACCTCGGCCGTGCCGCACGGCACCGCGCTGTTCGACGCCGAGTTCGACTTCTGCGCGCAGGTGCTGCGGATCCGCACCGCCGACGACGAACGGCTCGTCCCGCTCGAACCGAAGTCGGTGGCCGCGTTCCACGGCGAGGTGATGGGGGCGCTCGACGAACTCGGGCTGCACACCACGATCCACGCGGCGCCGAACGAGGTGCGGCGGGCCATCCCGTTCCAGCGGGACACCGAGCACGCCGCGTACGACCCGGCCAGCGCGCACCTGTGGTGGCGCCAGCTGGTCGCCGCGCACCGCGTGTTCCAGGAGTTCCGCGCCGAGTTCCTCGGCAAGGCCAGCCCGGTGCACTACTTCTGGGGCGCGATGGACCTCGCCGTCACCCGGTTCTCCGGCAGGCCCGCGCCGCCGCACCCCGGCGGGGCGCCGAACTGCCCGGACGAGGTGATGGTGGAGGGTTATTCGCGCGAGCTCAGCAGCTGCGGGTTCTGGCCAGGGGGAGACGGCGAGGGGCTGTTCTACTCCTACGCCTACCCGGAACCGGCCGGGTTCCCGGGCCATCCGGTCCCGCCCGACGCGGCGGGCTACCGAGCCGATCTCGGCGAGTTCGTGCTCGACTACGCCGACGTGCGGACCGCATCCGATCCGGACGGCACCTTGCTCGCCTTCCTGCGCGGCAGCTACGCGGCCGCCGCCCGCGCGGGCGACTGGGACCGCCCGCTCCTGGAAGCGCCACCCCGCGCCCGCCAGGGGTGAACGGCCGGGCCGTGCCCCTGGGGGTCAGCCGGGGAGGGTGCGTTCGATGGCGGTGAGGACGAGGTCCAGGCCGTACTCGAACTCCGCCTCGTGATCGCAGACCGCGAGGTGCGGGGCGATCGCGGTCAGCGACGGCAGCGCCGCGGCCTCCAGGGTCCGCCGGCGCCGCCCGCCCGCCGCCGGATCGGTGCCGAACGACGGCGACGCCTCGACCTCGCGCATCAGGGTGCCGACCAGGAAGCCGAGCGCGGCGCGCAACGCGTGCACCGCCTGCTCCGGCGGGCAGCCCGCGTCCAGCAGCGGCGCGACGGCCGCCGCCAGCGGAGCCAGCCCGGCCGAGGAGCCGATCTGCCGGGTCAGCACCGTCGGCGCGGCCCTCGGGTGCGCCAGCATCGCGGCGCGGAAGCCGCGCGCCACGCCCTCCATCCGCTCCCGCGGGGTCCCGTCGGCGGGCGGCGCGGGGATGCCGGCGAGCAGCGCCTCCGCGATGCCGTCCAGCACGTCGTCCTTGTCGGCGACGTGGTTGTAGAGGCTCATCGGATCGACGCGCAGCCGCTGGGCGATCTTGCGCATGCTGATCTGGTCGAGGCCCTCCTCGTCGACGAGGGCCAGCGCCGCCTCGATGACGCGATCGCGGGACAGCGTCGCGCTGCCGCGGGGCGGTCTGCCGCGGCGACCCTTCGGTGCGGGCGTGGTCACGGGCTCAGTGTGCCCCACCCTTGTCGAGATCTACAGCGTAGGTATAAAGTCGCCGCCGAAAGCCTACGGCGTAGGTAAACGATCCGAGGAGGGATGATGTCGACGCTCGACGTCATCAACAAGCTGCCCGCCGCCTTCGACCGCGAAGCCGCCGACGGGATCGAAGGCACCATCCAGCTCAACATCTCGACCCCCGTGCACGTGACCGTCGCCGACGGCGAACTCCGCGTCACCGAAGGCACCGCCGACGACCCGGACGCCACGCTCACCAGCTCCGACGACGACCTGCTGGCGATCCTGCGCGGCGAAGCCGACGGCGTCGCCTCCTTCCTCGCCGGCAAGCTCCAGGTCGAAGGAGACCTGCAGCTCGCCAAGGAGTTCCCCGGCCTCCTCGACCCGGCCGCGCTCGCATGAGCCGGCTGTTCGGCGACATCGCGCAGAACGGCTACGTCGTGCGCGACCTCGACACCGCCATCGCGAACTGGGTCGAGGTGCTGGAGGTCGGGCCGTGGTTCTACTTCGAAGACCTGCGCTTCGAGAACTTCCACTACCGCGGCGAACCGTCCGAAGCGCGCGTCGATCTCGCCCTCGCCAACTCCGGCGACCTGCAGATCGAGCTGATCCAGCCCGCCGACGACGCCCCGTCCATGTACCGGGACTTCCTCGCCGCCGGGAACGAAGGCCTCCAGCACGTCTGCTACTGGACCACCGAGTACCAGCAGCTCTATGACACCGCCCTCGCCCGCGGCTACACCGTCGGGCAGGAAGGCGCGGTCGGCGGGGCCCAAGGCCGCTTCGCCTACCTGGAAACCGGATTCCACCCCGGCACCGTCGTCGAGATCTCCGACGTCAGCGGACCCAAGCGGTCGGTCTTCGACTTCATCCGCAAGACCGCCGCCGAGTGGGACGGCAGCAAGCCGATCCGCCGGATGTGAACCACCCGGCGCTCCCCGAGCGCCGAGGGCCCGCCGCTCGGACGCGCACGGGTGCACCCGCGCCGCACCCGTCGCGTCCGAGCGGGCACGGGCCCCGCCCCGACCAGGAGGACACCATGAGCATCCCGCTGCCCGGCGACGACGAACTCTCCGACAAGAACCGCAGGCTGCTGCGCGGACTCCCGGACGCCAACATCTTCCGGATGGTCGCCAACGCCCCGAACAGCCTCAAACCGTTCCTGGACCTGGCGGGCTCGCTGCTCATGCAGTCCGAGTTCGACAAGCGCGCCAGGGAGATCGCCATCCTGCGCATCGCGACCATCACCGGAGCGCACTACGAGTGGGCGCAGCACGTCCGCATCGCCAAGCTGGTCGGCGTCACCGACGACGAGATCGAGCGCGTCGGAGTGGACGGGCCGGTCAGCGGGTTCGACGCGAGCACCCGGCTGGTCATCGACGCCGCCGAGGACCTCACCCGCAACGTCCGCCTGGACGACCGGCTGCTCGAAGCGCTGCTCGCCGAGCACGGCACGCGGCGCACCACCGAGTTCATCCTGTGCTGCAGCTACTTCAACATGGTCAGCAGGTTCCTGGAATCCACCCGGGTCCCCCTCGAAGACGCTCCGCTGATCTGAGCACCGGCGCCCCCGTCCGCCGCGTCGTCGAACGGGGGCGCCGCGACCTCACGCCTTCGCCAGCGCCTCGTCGATCTTCGGCACCAGGTTGTCCAAGGTGAACGGGATGCTCGACACCGTCGCCGAACCCAGCGACATCGTCAGGTCGTAGTCGTCGAGCACCACCAGCGCGCCGCGCTTGGCCGCGGGCAGGTTGTTCAGCAGCGGGTCCGCGCGCACCGCCGCCACGTCCGTCGGCTTCGCCGTGGTGACGATGACGACGTCGGCGTCCAGCAGCGACACCTGCTCCTTGCTGACCTTCACGTTGAACTTGCCGCCGCTGTCCATGCCCTCGATGGACGGGGCGAGCTTCAAGCCCAGCTGCTCCAGCAGCGCGGTCCGCGCGTCCTGCTTGGTGTAGGCCGCGTAGTTGCCCGCCGAATCGGTGCGCACCGTGACGTGCGTGCGGCCCTCGAACTTCGGGTTGTCCTTCCGGACCTGCTCGATGCGGGCCTGGGTGTCGGCGATCAACCGGTTCGCCGCCTCCTCCTCGCCCAGCGCGCGGCCGATCGTCTCGGCCTGCAGGCGCCAGTCCACGCCGTAGTCGATGGTGCCCGGCGGCTGCGCCACCACCGGCTTGAACGCGTTCAACCGGTTGAACTGGTCCTGCGTCAACGCGCTCTGCACGCCGAGGATCACATCCGGCATCAGCGCGATCACCGCCTCGACGTCCACGTCGCTGCCCAGCTGCTTCGGCTTCGCCTGCCCCAGCATCGGCTCCACCCACGGGCCGACGCCCGACTCCCACGGGCCCCACGCGGTGAGGCCGACCGGCACCACGCCCAGCGGCAGCAGCACGTCGTGGTCGGTGATGCCCAGCGACACGACCTTGCCGGGAGCCGCGGGGATCTCGGCGGTGCCGAACTTGTTCGGGATCCGCACCGGGAAACCGGGACCCGCCGCCTGACCCGACGGGGCGGGCGAACCACCCGCGCAGGCCGCCAGGCCCACCGCGAGCAGACCGGTCGCACCGGCCAGGAAACCGCGCCTGCCGAAGGACTCGGTCCGCGGGTGTGTTCGGTCAGCAGAGGTCATCGCGCATCCTTCATCCGGATCAGCCAAGCGAGGCTAACCTAACAAAGCTGCGAGCGGCTGTGGTGTGACTTCGGACGACCGCCCCCGCGAGACCCGTCACCCGGCGATCACTCCGAACCGACCAGCTCCCGGCGCAACCGGGCCGTCCGCCGCGACGGCTGCACGCTGTCCAGCTCCGCGTTCACCGTCCCGCCGAGCAGCACCGCGAACGCCGTGACGTACAGCCATAGCAGCACGCCCATCGGCGCCGCCAGCGCACCGTAGACGGGGGAGTGCTCGATCGTCACGTCCAGGTAGATCCGCAGCGCCAGACTGCCCCCGAGCCACACCAGCAGCGCCAGCGCCGCCCCCGGCAGGTGCTCCAGCCACGGCGCCCGCAACGGCAGCGACAACGAGTACAACGTGCACAGCGACGCGATCGACCCGATCACGATCACCGGCCAGTACAGCGCGTACACCACCACCGACGCCTGCGGGAACCAGTCCGCGATCACCGACGGGCCCACCGCCAGCAGCGGCAGCAGCACGATCCCGCCGAACAGCGCCACCGTGTACAGCAGCACCGACATCAGCCGCTGGCGCACCACGTTCCGCTGCCCGGCCAGGCCGTACACCACCGAGATCGTGTCGATGAAGACGTTCAGCGCCGCCGAACCCGACCACAGCGCCAGCACGAAACCGATCGAGATCACCCCCGCCCGGCCCGAGCTGAGCACCTCGTCCAGCACCGGCTGCAGCAGCTCGTCGATGGCCTGCTGGGACAGCACCGTCGACGCCCCGGACACCAGCGCGTCCCGGACCGCGGTGATCGTCTCCACGCCGAGCACGCCCGCCAGGTAGCCGAGCGTGCCGACCAGGCCCAGCAGCACCGGCGGCATTGAGATCAGCGTGAAGAACGCCGCCTCCCCGGCCAGTCCGGTCAGCCGGTGCCGGGCGCTGGCGCCGATGGTCTTCTTCGTGAGCCGCCACAGGCCGCGCAGCTGCCGGTTGCGCGGCTGCCCGTGCCAGATCCGGTCCACGAGCGTTCGCTGCGGTGTCAGCACGATCCCGTTCCCCTTTCCGGCGCCGCGTTCGAGAACGCGGGTCGCGCACCCTGGGACAGGTCCACCGCGGTCCGCGTTACGCGATAGTGGGTCAGATCACGAAAACCCGGCCGTGATCCGGGCGCCGGCGGTGAAACCGGGCCCGATACCGTGCTGCGAGATCCACTTCCCCTGGAGCGGCATGAAGAACCTCATCGCCGGAGCCCGCGCGCTGGGCACCGGATTCCGCCTGATCGTGCGGTCCCCGCGGCTGCTGGTGATCGGCGCGATCCCCGCGCTGCTGAGCGCGGTGCTGCTGCTGGGATCGCTCGGCGCGCTGCTGTACTTCAGCGGGGACCTGGTGACCGCGCTGACCCCGTTCGCCGACGGCTGGACCGACTGGCTGCGCCAGGCGTTCCGGGTGCTGGTGGGGGTGGCGCTGGTCGGCGCGGCCGCGCTGCTCGGCTCGGTGTCGTTCATCGCGCTCACGCTGCTGATCGGCGGGCCGTTCTACGAGCACATCGCCGAGCAGGCCGAACAGCACCTCGGGCTCGACACCGGCGACGACGGCGCCGGATTCGCCCGGCAGCTCGGCCGCGGCGTGCGGGACTCGGTGAAGCTGGTGCTGGTGGCGCTGGTCGGCGCGGTCCTGCTGTTCGCGCTGGGCTTCGTGCCGGTGCTCGGGCAGACGGTGGTGCCGGTGCTCGCCGCCCTGTTCGGCGCCTGGGTGGTGGCGCTGGAGATGGTCGGCCTCGTGTTCGCGCGCCGCGGCCTGACCGTGCGGGACCGGCACCGCTCGCTGGCGGCGAACAAGGCGAGCACGCTCGGGTTCGGGCTGCCGACCTACCTGCTGTGCCTGATCCCCGTGCTGCAGCTGGTGATCATCCCGGCCGCCGTCGTGGGCGGCACGCTGCTCGCGCACCGGCAGCTCGACGGCACCGAGCGCACCGGGACGCCGTCCCGGCCACCTACAGTGCGGGAATGACGCAACCCACCACTCCCGACGACTCGTACCTGAAGTCCGTCGCCGCGGCGACCGAGCGGGCCGTGGCCACCGCGGCACCGCTGCGCTCCGAGCACGACGGCGCGCCCGCCGCGGTGCGCGACCGGGCCGAGCGGTGGCTCGACGAGCACGCCGCGGACCTGCTGGGACTCAGCCACGACCTGCACGAGCACCCGGAGGAGGGCTTCGCCGAGCACCGCTCGGTCGCCGCCGTCGCCGACCTGCTGCGCGCGCGGGGCTTCGACGCGCAGGTCGGGGTGGGCGAGCTGCCGACCGCGCTGCTGGCGAGCACCGGCGGCGGCGGGCCGCACGTGGCCGTGCTCGCCGAGTACGACGCGCTGCCCGGGGTGGGGCACGCCTGCGGTCACAACATCATCTGCTCCGCGGGCGTCGGCGGGTTCCTCGGCGCCGCCGCGGTGCTGGACGAGGTCGGCGGCAGGCTCAGCCTCGTCGGCACGCCCGCCGAGGAAGGCGGCGGCGGCAAGGAGATCCTGGCCCGCGCCGGGATCTTCGACGACGTGGACGCGGTGGTGATGCTGCACCCGTTCTCGCACGACGTGGCCACCCACCCGTTCCTCGGCCGCCGCCAGGTCGACGTCATCTTCCACGGCATCGCCGCGCACGCCTCGGCGCAACCGTTCATGGGCCGCAACGCCCTCGACGCCGTGGTGGCGACCTACCAGGGCGTGGCGGCGCTGCGCCAGCACATGCCCTCCGGCGACCGGGTGCACGGCATCATCACCGACGGCGGGCAGCGGCCCAACGTGGTGCCGGAGCGCGCCGCCGCCCAGTTCTACGTGCGCTCCGCCGACCCGGACTCGCTGCGCGACCTCGCCGACCGCATCGACCGGATCGCGCACGGCGCCGCCGAGATGACCGGCTGCGGCGTGGAACTCGTCTGGGACCGGCAGTACCCCTACCTGCCGATCCGGCACAACGACGCGCTCGCCGCCCGCTGGGCCGAGCACCAGGCCCGGCGCGGCCGCACCTCGCTGCCGCGCGGCGTGGTGCCCGAGTACCTCACCGGTTCCACCGACCTCGGCAACCTCAGCTACCGGATGCCCGCCATGCACCCGATGATCGGGCTCGACGACGCCGGGCTGTCGCTGCACACCGCCGGATTCGCCACCGCCGCCCGGTCCGGGGCGGGCGACCGGGCCGTGCTGGACGGTGCCACCGGACTCGCGCTCACCGCCCTCGACTACCTCGCCGACGAGCGGCTGCGCGCCGCCGTGCACGCCGAGTTCGAGCAGGCCGGCGGGGCGCTGGACGTGCCCGCCTTCTTCGACTGACCGGCTCCTGCTGCTCGGTGGTCGGGTGGCGGAACCTCAGCGGTTCCCTCGCTGCGGGATCGATTTCCGATGTATCGGTCCATGCACGGCGAAATCGCCGTCCTCGCGAGGGAACCGCTGAGAACCCGCGGGTGGTCGTTCTGCGCGCGTGGTCGGCGGCTCAGCGGCTTCGCCGCTGGCAGGACGAACGAGCACGGTCCGCTGAGCGGGCGGTTCGGGCGGCGGTGACCGCCCGCGACCGCTGCGTACGATCGGCGTCGCCCGAACGAACCCGACAACCCAGGTGTGTCTGCTGTGGACGAATTAGTCAGGTCTTGGAGCGACGAGCTGCTCGACTCCGGGTCGGCGCTGACCCTGCTGCTGGGCCTGGTCGCCCTGGGCCTCGTGCTCAACCGCACCAGCTGGCGGCTGCTGCGCAACGTGGTCACCATCGCGCACGAAGGCGGGCACGCCGTGGTCGCGCTGCTCAGCGGGCGCAAGCTCAACGGCATCCGGCTGCACTCCGACACCTCCGGGCTCACCCTCTCCACCGGGCGACCCACCGGGCCCGGCATGGTGTTCACCCTGTTCGCGGGCTATCCGGCGGTGTCGCTGCTCGGGCTGGGCGGCGCCGCGCTGGTGTCGTTCGACCAGGAGCGGACCGCGCTGTGGGCCGCGGTGGCGCTGCTGGCGCTGATGCTGCTGGCCATCCGCAACGCCTACGGGGTGCTGTCCATCGTCGTCACCGGCGGCGCGCTGTTCGCGGTGTCCTGGTTCGCCAGCCCGCAGTGGCAGGCCGCGTGCTGCGTGCTGTTCAGCTGGTTCCTGCTGTTCGGCGGGCTGCGCCCCATCGCGGAGCTGCGCGGCAAGCGCACCAGGGGACGCGCGCCCAGCTCGGACGCCGACCAGCTCGCGCGGCTCACCCGCACGCCCGCCGGGTTCTGGCTGGGCGTCTGGTTCCTGCTCGGCGGCGCCGCGCTCGTCGTCGGCGGCCGCTGGCTGCTGCTGATCCCGCAGCTCTGACGCCCCGAACGGGGTCGTGCCGTCCACAGTGGCCTTGTGCTGGACCGGTTCCGTGGCGCAGCATCGCCCGGTGACGACGTTCGAGATCCCCGAAGTACGCCCGGTCCGCCGCATCGGGTACGGCGCGATGCAGCTCGCCGGACCCGGAGTGCTCGGCCCGCCCACCGACCCGGACCGCGCGGCAGCGGTGCTGCGCCGCGCGGTGGAACTCGGCGTGGACCACATCGACACCGCCGACTTCTACGGCCCGTGGACGGTCAACGAGCTGATCGCGACGGCGCTGCGGCCGTACCCGGACGACCTGCTGCTGGCCACCAAGATCGGTTCCTACCGGGACCGGGACGGCGCCTGGCTGCCGCTGTCGCACCCGGACGCGCTGAAGTCGCAGGTGCACGACAACCTGCGCAGGCTGCGGCGGGACGCCCTCGACCTCGTCTACCTGCGACACGTGGCCGACCGGCCGGGGATCGAGCTCGCCGACCAGCTCGGCGCCCTCGTCGAACTCCGCGAGCAAGGCCTGCTGCGCGGCATCGGGCTGTCCCACGTGACCGCCGAGCAGTTCGAGGAAGCGCACCGGCTCACCCCGATCGCCGCCGTGCAGAACGCCTACAACCTGCTCGACCGCACCGGCGCCGACCTGGTCGAGCGCACCGCGCGGCTCGGCGTGGCGTTCGTGCCGTTCTTCCCGCTCGGATCCGCGTTCGTCGCCGACAGCGGAGTCCGCGGCGACCAGGTGGTGCGCTCCGTCGCGCAGCGCCGCGGCGTCCAGCCCGCCCAGGTGTCGCTGGCGTGGCTGCTGCGCCGATCCCCGAACCTGCTGCCGATCCCCGGCACCTCCTCGCTCGAACACCTGGAGGTCAACGTTTCGGCCGATCGGGTGGACTTGTCGGACGAGGACGTGGCCGAGCTCGACGCGCTCGTGGCGGAGGGCACCGCCGCCGAGCAGGCCGGGTGATCATCGTCCCGCCGTCCGGGGGATGATGATCACTTTCGTGGCAACGGCGGCGGACGGATGAGGCCTGTGGACGGTGCTCCGCGTACTGGACATCACCCAGTAGTCTGGCGAACACGGGGAGACGTTCGGGGACCGACGTGGTGCGACGAGCCCGGTGGCCGCAGGGCCTCCGCGCGGGGCGTCCGCTTCCTGGCGACCGGTCATCTCGCCCTGCCCGGCGCGTGGTCCGCCGGAGCGGTCGACGGACAGGTGAACTGAGCATGGGTGACCCCCTCGACCCGGATGCTGGGGCCGGGGCGCAGCCGGAACGCGGCGGCTGGCGCGCGACGCTGGTGCTGCGGTGGGCCGAACGGCTCATCGAATGCTCCCCGGACATCGAGCTGTCCGACGTGGAGCTCAAGCACGCGCTGGCGGAGCTCGCCGACGAACTCGCCGAAGCGCTGCAGGACCCGTCGCGGGCCGCCGACTCCGGCCGGATCGTGGGCGAACGGCTCGTGGAACTGCGCGCCACCGGCGAGCACAGCCTCCAGCGCACCCTGGAGCTGATCCGCGACACCGTGGTCGGCGAATCCGGGGTCGGCGCCGTCGGGCACCTGCTGGAACTGCTCACCTCCATCGCCGCCGGCTATTCCGCGGCCGACCGGGAACGCGCCGAAGTCCAGCAGCGCACCACCGCGCAACTGCTGCTGCGCGCCGACCGCGAACGCCGCGCCAGCGACGCCCGGTTCCGCGAAGTGTTCACCAGCACGCCCATCGGCGTCGCGATCTGCGACCTCAAGGGCCGGTTCACCGAGGTCAACCCGGCGCTCGCCGACATCCTCCGGCACCGCGAAGCGGACCTGCTGGAGATGAGCATCCACGACCTGTTCCACCCGGAGGAAGCGGCCTACCTCAACGCCGCCTACGCCGAACTCGCCGAAGGCGGCCCCGCGCAGCGGCTGCGGGAACGCCGCAGGCTGCTGCGCGCCGATGGCGAGCAGGCCTGGACCTACCTGGCGGTGTCCCTGCTGCGCGGCGCCGAAGGCGAACCGCGGCACATCGTCACGATGGTCGAGGACATCAGCGACCTGTACCTGTTGCAGGAGCGCATCCAGTACCAGGCGCTGCACGACGCGATGACCGGGCTGGCGAACCGGCAGTACTTCCGGACCCGCCTGGAAGCCGCGCAGGGCAACTTCCCGCCGGACGGGATGCTCACCCTCTACCACCTGGGGCTCGACGGGTTCGAGCTGATCAACGACGGGCTGGGCTACGAGACCGGCGACAAGGTGATCCGCGCCGTCGCGCACCGGCTGGAGCAGCTGGTGGAGAACGAGGAGGCGCTCGTCGCCCGCTTCGGCGGCACCGAATTCGCCATCCTCATCAGCGAATCCCCGCACACCCCGGCGATCCCCGAATTCGCCGCGCTGATCAACGAGGAGCTGTCCGAACCGATCTACATCGGCAGGCACGGCATCGCCACCTCCGCCAGCATCGGCGTGGTGCGCCGCCACGTCGCCGAAGCCGACCCCGCGAACATGATGTGGGCCGCGGACGTCGCGCTGCGCCGCGCGGAGATCGCGGGCGCCCGGCAGTGGGAGCTGTTCGACCCGGACATCGCACCGGACGAGCGCACCGAAGCGCAGCTCGCGGCGATCATGCCGGGCGCGCTGGAGCTCGGCGAGTTCCAGGTCTGCTACCGGCCGGTGATCTCCCTGCGGTCCGGCGACCTGATTTCGGTGGAGGCGCAGCTGCGGTGGAACCCGCCGGACCACGAGCCGCTCGGCCACCGCGAATGCCTCCAGCTCGCCGAGCGCTCCGGGGTGACGCTGTCGCTGCGCGACTGGATGCTGCGCGAAGCGTGGGGCCAGGTCGGGCTGTGGCACCGCTCCGGGTACCGGACCTGCTTCCTGGTGGAGCTGAGCGAGAACCAGGTGCGCGACCCCGACCTGGTGGCACTGGTGCGCTCGGTGCTCGAGGACGGCGAGCTGGACCCGAGCTGGATGCACCTGGCGGTGCCGACCTGCGTGGTGATGGACGCGTCCGAGGAGCTGCTGGAGAACCTGCGGCTGCTGCGCGGGCTGGGGGCGCGGGTGCTGCTGCACAGCTTCGCCGGGTCCGCACCGGAACTGCGGGCGCTGCGGCGGGTCCCGGTCGAAGGGGTGCGGCTGGCCGAAGAGCTCGTGGACCTCGTGCACGGTTGCGCCGCCGACGACGCGCAGAGCTGCGCGGACGATCCCGCGGTGCGCGCGGTGCGGCAGCTGATCCCGCTGATGCACGACAGCGGGGTGCAGATCTGCACCGGCGAGGTCGCCGACGAACGCCAGGAACAGCACTGGGTGGACGCGCACTGCGACTTCGCGGTCGGCCCCCGCTACGGCGAACCGGTCACGGCCTGGGACGCGCAGGCGTTGCTGCGGACCCACGGCATCGCCCGGCCCGCCCACGACGAGGACTGACCGCTCCCGAACGCGAATCGGCCCCGCTCGCAGGACGAGCGGGGCCGATCGATCGCCGGGGGTCAGCCCGCGTAGACCGGCTGGGTCTGCGGGTTGAACTCCTCGAAGCGGACGTCCGCCGCCGGGTCGGTGCGCGGGTCGTGCAGCGCGAACACGTCCAGGCCCTCCTGGATGCCGCTGGAGTAGATGTGGCCGTTGTAGTAGTACGCCGACCACGATCCGGCCAGCTGCAGCTCGTCCGGGTCGAACGGCGGCCGGTCGAAGTGCGCGATCTCCTGCGGGTTCGCCGAATCGGTGAAGTCCCACACCGACACGCCGCCCTGGTACCAGGCCTGCACCATGATGTCGCGGCCGGGAACCGGGATGAGCGAACCGTTGTGCGCCACGCAGTTCTCGGTGTCGGCCTGAGCCCGCGGCAGCTTGTAGTAGCTGCGGAAGTTCAGCTTCGCGTCCGCGCCGTCCCCGCTGATGTCGTAGATGCCGTCCGCGCCGCGGACCGGGCCGACCTCCGGGTTGCAGGTGGCCGCGGTGCCGCCGCCGAGCTCGTCGGTGAACACGACCTTCGTGCCGTCGTTGTTGAACGTCGCCGAGTGCCAGAACGCGAAGTTCTCGTCGTCGCGGACCCGCTCGGTCACCTGCGGCTTCGCCGGGTCGGAGATGTCGAACAGCACGCCGTCACCCATGCAGGCCCCGGCGGCGAGGTCGCGCTCCGGGAACGCGGTGATGTCGTGGCAGCCGGTCGTCTCGATGATGCCGCCGGGCTGACCGGGGTTGCCGCCGTCCGGGAACAGCACCGGCGCGTCGATCAGCTCGGGTGCCGCCGGGTTCGCCAGCGGCACCTTCACGATGGAGATCTTGTCGTGCGGCGGCCGGCAGTTCGGGAACTCTTCGGACGGCCCGTAGGACGAGACGTACAGGTACACGGCCTCGCCGGTCTTGTCCGGCACCAGCGTGTGGGTGTGCGAGCCGCAGTCGGTGGCGATCGCCGAGACGTAGCGCGGCTTCGCCGGATCGCTGACGTCGAAGACCTTCATGCCCTCCCACGCCTGCGGGTCGGCCGCGGTGGCCTTCTCGCTGGTGCAGGTGTCGTTGGTGCGCGGGTAGTCCGTGGACACGAACAGCAGGTTTCCGGAGATCGACACGTCGCCCTGCCCGCCGGGGCAGGCGACCTGGCTGACGACCTTCGGCGCCGCCGGCTGCGCGATGTCGTAGACGACGAAGCCGTCGAAGTTGCCGACGAACGCGTGATCGCCCTGGAACGCGATGTCGGTGCCGACCGCGTCGAGGTTGTCGAACGGGGCCTGCTTCGGCAGGTTCGCCAGGTGCTCGATGTTCGGGCTCTGGTCGACCTCGCCGGCCGCGGGCGCGGCCCGCTCCTCGGGTGCCGCCGAGGACGGCGCGGCGAACACCACGCCGAGCACCAACGGCACCGTCGCGGCGAGGACCCCCGCGACGCGTCTTCTGCTGCGCTGACCGGTTCGCGCGTTCAAGCCCATCACCCCAAGTCCGGCCGGTGCTCCCGGCCGTCGTCCGCCGGCGGTTACCCCGACCGCCTCCGATCAGTATCTTGGAACGCGGTGGTCGGACCAATAGGTCGATCCGGTCGTATCAGCATGTGAAATTCCCGCGTGGTGTTCTGCGTGCGGAGGCGGGGGGATCCGAATGCCGGTTCTGGGACGTGCGCCCGGCGCGCTGCTCGTGGCGGGCTGGTGCGCGGTGGCGCTGCTGGCCGGCACCGCGTGCACCGGCGCGGATTCCGCGGCCCCCGAGGCGTCGCCGCCGGTGGTGCTGCCCGGCGCGCCCGGGGACGACCCCTCGGTGGTGCCGTCGGTGGACGCCGAGCACCTCGCCGATTCCGCGCCCGGCGACGCCGAGATCGGCTACGTGCGGATGATGATCGTGCACCACGAGCAGGCGGTGCGGATGACCGACCTCGCCGAGACTCGGGCGCAGGAACCGCGGGTGCGGGCGCTCGCGGCGCGCATCGGCGGCGTGCAACCGGCGGAGATCGGCGCGATGCGCGGCTGGCTCGGCACCCACGACGTGCCGGAGACCCCGGACGCCGACGCGCACTCCGGTCACCACGGCGAGCACCACGCCGCCGCCGAGCAGCACGACATGCCGGGCATGGCCACCCCCGCGCAGCTCGCCGACCTGGAAACCGCCCGCGGCACCGACTTCGACCGCCTCTTCCTGCGGCTGATGACCGCGCACCACGAAGGCGCGGTCCGGATGGCCACCGACGTGCTCGCCACCGGCGTCGACGAGCAGGTGCACGAGATGGCGCAGGACGTGCTCGTCACCCAGTCCGACGAGATCGGCACGATGCGGCGGCTCGCGGCCGAGCTCTGACCCCCCGGACCGGGCGGGCCGGGACCCGATGCCACATGATCGAGTGATGGCACCGAACGAGATCGACGACCCCGGCGACTCCGACGAGCTGTTCGCCGACTGGATGCGGCAGAACCTGGACCGGGCCGCGGAGCACTTCGCGGTGCGCGTGGTCGGCGAGCCGGTCCTCGGGTGGCGGCAGCGGTCCATCGGCGCGGCCGTGCTCGGCGCCGAAGGCCCGCGCTGGCTGCGAGTGGTCTCCGCGGAGATCCGGTGGGCCGAAGGGGACCGGTGGACCGGCAACGCCGACGCCAACGCGATCACCGGCGTGCGCAAACCGCGGGTGCTCGGCCTGGTGGAGTGGGAACTGGCGGAGACGCGGCGGCAGCGCGCCGAGCTGATGACCTTCGTGCCGGGGCAGCGCTGCTCGGATACCGACGTGCTGCGCGACGAGGTCGACCTGCCTGAGCAGTGGTGGTCGGAGCTGCGCACCGCGCTGGAGACGATCCGGATGGTGCCGACGCTGCGGCTGCGCAACGACGAACCCGACATCCAGCGGGCCGTGCGGAAGAAGCTCGGCCACGAGCTGGACGTCCAGCACTGGGACACCGTGCACGGCGACCTGCACTGGGCGAACCTGGTCCGGCCGCGGTTCGGGCTGCTGGACTGGGAGCGGTGGGGCCGCGGGCCCGCGGGCACCGACGCCGCTTCGCTGTACTGCCACAGCCTGCTCGTGCCGCCGATCGCCGCGAAGGTGCGGGAGACGTTCGCCGACGTGCTCGACGCACCGGACGGCCGCACCGCGTTGCGCTACGCCGCCGCTCAGGCGCTGCACGGCGTCGAGACGGGCGAGCACCCGGACCTCGCCGATCCGCTGCGCGAACTGCTCGCCGAGCTCGACGGCTGACTGCTCGGCCCGCCTGGTTGCGCGCGGCGGCGAACCTCGGTCCTCCTCGTCGCGGGAACCGTCGGCACCGCTCCGCGGCAGGAGGAAACGACGTCATCGCGAGGGGCCCGGCGGTGCCGGTCGCTCGGGGTCGTTCGCCGAGGGCTCCGCCGCCGGCAGGAGAGCGGCACGACCCGCGCCCGGCACCTCCTCTAGTGAACGATCCTGTTCATTAGCATGGCGGGGGTGGGGCCGTCGTGCGCCCCGCACGGCGAGAGGAGGCGGCATGACCGCAGCAGATCCGGACGTCCCGACCAACCGGGGGCGCTGGGGAGCCGACGACGAGCTCGGCACCCTCAACCACATCACCGACCAGGTCCGGGCCCGCGCGGTCGCGGAGGCCCGCCTTGGCCGGGTCGTGTCCCTCGCCCAGCCGCTGCACCCGGTCCCGCTGTCCGGCGGCGGCCCGCTCGCGCACACCCCGGTCCCGATGCCCGCGCCGGTGCAGCAGGTAGTGAGCCTGCACGGCTCGCCCGCGATCGCCGTCACCGACGTGCTGGTGATCAACACGCATTCGGCGACCATGACCCACCTCGACGCGCTCGGCCACGTCCCCGTCGACGGCGAGATCTACCCGGGCGTCCCGGTCGGCGAGGCCGTCGCGGGCGGCACCCTCCGGCACGGCTCCACGACCGCGTTCGCCGACGGCATCGTCACCCGCGGCGTGCTGCTGGACCTCGCGCCCGGCGATCGCCTCGACGCCGGTCATGCGGTCACCGCGGACGACCTCGACGCGGCGGAACGGCGCAGCGGCGCGCACCTCGACTCCGGCGACGCACTGATCGTCCGCGGCGGCTGGATGGTGGGCG
This sequence comes from Saccharopolyspora sp. NPDC047091, assembly GCF_040643635.1. Lineage (NCBI taxonomy): Bacteria > Bacillati > Actinomycetota > Actinomycetes > Pseudonocardiales > Pseudonocardiaceae > Saccharopolyspora > Saccharopolyspora sp. NPDC047091. The sequence goes on along the minus strand of NZ_JBEYUS010000019.1, from coordinate 35,633 downwards.
CGCACCCGCAGGACGAGCTGCCGCACCTGACCGCGGACGCGGTCCGCTGGATGGCCGAGCGCGAGGTGAGCCTCTACGGCGGCGACATCGGGGACCGGGTCGGCGTCCCGGGGGGACTGGCGCTGCACGAGATCGGCCTGGCCCGGCTCGGGATGCCGCTGGTGGACGCGGTGCAGGTGGACGGGCTCGCCGCCACCTGCGCCGAACTCGGCCGGACCGCGTTCCTGCTGACCATCGGACCGATCCCGGTGCACGGCGCGACCGGGGTCCCGGTCAACCCGCTGGCGATCTTCTGAGCGGGGCCGTTCGCTGCTGGTGAGGTGGTCGGCCGGTCGGCTGGTGGGGCGGTCGGCCGGTGGGGCGGTCAGGCGCTGAGCCGGTGAGTCGGCGAGGCGGTGGGGTTCTCGGCCGGTCGAGCGGTCAGCGGGTCAGCCGGTGAGGCCGAGGGCGGCGCGGACGATCGCGAGCGCCTCCTGCGGCGGGATGCCCAGGTCGCGGGTGGTGCGCGCGTAGGCGGCGGCGGCCTCGGCGGCGCGACCGCTGCTCTGGTCCCCGGACGCGGCGACGAAGGTGCCCGCCCGGCCGCGGGTCTCGATCAGCCCGGCCTGCTCCAGCTCGCGGTACGCCTTCGCGGCGGTGTTCGCCGCGATGCCCAGGTCCGCCGCGAGCGCCCGCACCGTCGGCAGCTTCGCGCCCACAGGCAGCTCCCCGGAGTTGATCCGCTCGGCGATCCCGGACCGCACCTGCTCGAACGGGCTCACCCCGGAACCGGGGTCCACGCTGAGGTCCATGGCCGCATTGTCCGGCACGGGGTGCCCGTGCCGTTCGAGCGGCGCCCCCGCGGGCCGGCGGCGGGCGCTGCCGGGCTCCGCTCGCGCGGCCCGGTGCGGCCGGCGAACCCGCCGAGAACGCTGCGATGCACGGGAAAACCCGGTCTCCGATCACCCGATACGGGCGATCCGCCACACCATTCGGCAATGGTGAACGGGTGTTCGAACCGGGAGCATGGAGGCATGGATCAGCGAACCCGGTCAACCCACGAGACCCCGTCAACCCACGAGGCCCCGTCAACCCACGAGGCCCCGTCGGCCCGGCGGGCCCCGTCAACGCGGCAGGGCCCGTTAACGCGGGCGGCCCCGCTAACGCGGCAGGGCGCGTCAGCCCGGAAACCCCGGTCGGCGCGGACGCCCCGGTTCGCCCGGAAACTCCGGCCAGGCCGGACACCTCCGTTCGTCGGGAAGAGCCCGGCAGCCCGGAAATCCCGATCAGCCCCGCCGGAACGCCCGCAGCAGGCGGTCCGCGGCGAGGGAAGCGGTGAGCTCTCCCGCGCGCACCTCGGCCTCGACGTCGTCGACGACCTCGCGGACGGCCGGGTGCGCCGCGAGCTCGGCCATGAGCTGGTCGCGCACCAGCGCCCAGGTCCACTCCACCTGCTGGCGGCTGCGCTTCGCCGCCAGCTCGCCGGACTCCGCCAGCGTCGCCCGGTGCTGCCCGACCTGCTCCCACAGCGAGTCCAGCCCGGTGCCGGTGAGGCCGCTGCACGTCACCACCGGCGGCGTCCACGACGCGCTGACCGGGGTGAGCAGCCGCAGCGCCGAGCGCAGCTCGCGGGCGGCCTTGCGCGCGTCCATCTCGTGCGGACCGTCGGCCTTGTTCACCGCCACCAGGTCGGCCAGCTCCAGCACGCCCTTCTTGATGCCCTGCAGCTGGTCGCCGGTCCGCGCCAGCGTCAGCAGCAGGAAGCAGTCGACCATGCCGGCCACCGTGACCTCGGACTGCCCGACGCCGACGGTCTCCACCAGCACCACGTCGAACCCGGCGGCCTCCATCAGCACGATGGTCTCCCGGGTCGCGCGGGCGACGCCGCCGAGCGTCCCCGCCGAGGGGGAGGGGCGCACGAACGCCGCCGGATCCGCCGCCAGCGCCGCCATCCGCGTCTTGTCGCCGAGGATGCTGCCGCCGGTCCGGGTCGAGGACGGGTCCACCGCCAGCACCGCCACCCGGTGCCCGGCCGCCGTCAGCGAGGTGCCGAGCGACTCGATGAACGTGGACTTGCCGACCCCGGGCACCCCGGTGATGCCCACCCGGTGCGCGCCACCGCTGTGCGGCAGCAGCTGCACGAGCAGCTCCTGGGCCTTGGCCCGGTGCGCGGGCTTGGTCGACTCGACCAGCGTGATGGCCTGCGCCAGCTTCGTGCGGGAACCCTCCAGCACGCCCTTGGCGTAGTCCGCGACGTCGATCTCGCGAGGCATCAGGAGTCCTTGCGGAGCGGGCTGGGTACTTGTCTTGTCAGCGGCGGAGCCGCTGAGCGGCGACCACGTACGTAGGGCTCCCACCGGCGGGTTCTCAGTTGCTTCCTCGCGAGGACAGCGATTTCCCTCGTGGCGGAGCCACTTGGGAGATCGATCCCGCAGCGAGGAAGCAACTGAGGTTCCGCCACCCGACCCACTACGCAGCTCATTCGGAAAAAAGACTCCTCAGTCGAGTTCGAGCCGGGTCCGGAGTTCTTCCAGCAGGCCGAGCGCCGCGTCCGCGATCACCGTGCCCGGCGGGAAGATCGCGCTCGCCCCCGCTTCGCGCAGCGCGTCGAAGTCCGCGGGCGGGATCACGCCACCGACCACGACCATGATGTCCTCGCGGCCGACCGCGGCGAGCTCGTCGCGCAGCGCGGGTACCAGCGTCAGGTGCCCGGCGGCCAGCGAGGACACCCCGACGATGTGCACGTCGGACTCGGCGGCCTGGCGGGCCACCTCGGCCGGGGTCTGGAACAGCGGGCCCACGTCCACGTCGAAGCCGACGTCGGCGAACGCGGACGCGATCACCTTCTGGCCGCGGTCATGGCCGTCCTGGCCCATCTTGGCGACCAGGATGCGGGGACGACGGCCCTCGTCCTCGGCGAAGCGCTCGACGACCTCCAGCGCCCGCTCCAAGGACTTCGACGGCCCCGCTTCCTCCCGGTACACCCCGGAAATCGTACGGATCTGGCCGGCGTGGCGGCCGAAGACCTTCTCCATCGCGTCGGAGATCTCGCCGACGGTCGCCTTCGCGCGCGCCGCGTCCACGGCGAGGGTGAGCAGGTTGTGGTCCAGGTCGTCCGGCCGCTCGTCGGACATCGCGGCCTCGGCGGCGCCGGTGAGGCGCCGCAGCGCGTCCTGGCAGGCGGCCTCGTCGCGCTCCTCCCGCAGCCGGCGCAGCTTGTCCAGCTGCTCGGCGCGGACCTCCGCGTTGTCGACCTTGAGGACCTCGATCTGCTCATCGCCGTCGAAGCGGTACTTGTTGATGCCGATCAGCGGCTGCCGTCCGGAGTCGATCCGCGCCTGGGTGCGCGCGGCCGCCTCCTCCACGCGCAGCTTCGGGATGCCCGCGTCGATCGCCTGCGCCATGCCACCGGCGTCCTCGACCTCGGTGATGTGCGCCCAGGCGCGCTCGGCGAGATCGGCGGTGAGGCGCTCCACGTAGTGGCTGCCGCCCCACGGGTCGATCACGCGGGTGGTGCCGGACTCCTGCTGCAGCAGCAGCTGGGTGTTGCGCGCGATGCGCGCCGAGAAGTCGGTGGGCAGTGCCAACGCCTCGTCGAGCGCGTTGGTGTGCAGCGACTGGGTGTGGCCCTGGGTGGCGGCCATCGCCTCCACGCAGGTGCGCGCCACGTTGTTGTACACGTCCTGAGCGGTCAACGACCAACCGGAGGTCTGCGAATGAGTGCGCAACGACAGGGATTTCGGGTTCTTCGCACCGAATTCCTTCACCAGCTTCGCCCACAGCAACCGCGCCGCGCGGAGCTTCGCGACCTCCATCGCGAAGTTCATCCCGATGCCCCAGAAGAACGACAACCGCGGGGCGAACGAGTCGATGTCCAACCCGGCCTGCGCACCGGCGCGCAGGTACTCCACACCGTCGGCGAGCGTGTAGGCGAGCTCCAGATCGGCCGTCGCTCCGGCCTCCTGGATGTGGTAGCCGGAGATGGAGATCGAGTTGAACTTCGGCATCCGCCGCGAGGTGTAGGCGAAGATGTCGGAGATGATCCGCATCGACGGCTGCGGCGGGTAGATGTAGGTGTTGCGGACCATGAACTCCTTGAGGATGTCGTTCTGGATGGTCCCCGCGAGCTGTTCCGGTGCCACGCCCTGCTCTTCGGCGGCGACGATGTACAGCGCCATCACCGGCAGCACGGCGCCGTTCATCGTCATCGACACGCTCATCTTGTCCAGCGGAATCCCGTCGAACAGCTGGCGCATGTCGTAGATCGAGTCGATCGCCACCCCGGCCATGCCCACGTCGCCGGACACCCGCGGGTGGTCGGAGTCGTAGCCGCGGTGGGTCGCCAGGTCGAACGCCACCGACAGGCCCTTCTGCCCGGCGGCGAGGTTGCGGCGGTAGAACGCGTTCGACGCCGCGGCGGTGGAGAAACCGGCGTACTGGCGCACCGTCCACGGCTGGTTGACGTACATCGTCGGGTACGGGCCGCGCAGGAACGGCGCGATGCCCGGGTAGGTGCCGAGGAAGTCGAGGTCCTCGGTGTCGGCGGCCGTGTAGAGCGGCTTCACCCCGATGCCCTCGGGCGCCTCCCACACCAGCGCGTCGGATTCCTTGCCGGTCGCCGACAGCACCGCCGAATCCCAGTTCGCGGGCGCCCCGGGTTCGGTGCCCCGGTCCAGCGGGATGTCGGCGAAGTTCGGGATGCTCTGGTCCATCACTCGACTCCCAACGTGCGGTGCGCCGCGCGCAGCACCTCGACGGCATCGCAGCCGGTGAACACGAGATCGTCCACTTCGGACGGTCTATCCCGGGGTTTTCCGGCCAGCAGCACCGTCGTCGCGCCCGCCTCCTTGAGGGCTCGCGCGGTGTCGGCGGCGCGCTCGCCGTAGATCCTGTCGGACGAGCACAGGCACACCACCGGCGACGGATTCTCGGCGTAGGCGGCGAGCACGTCCGCGGTGGACTCGGTCGGGCCGGCTTCGGCGGCGTCCAGCCCGCCCGCGGCGAACAGGTTCCTCGCGAACGAGGACCGCGCCGTGTAGGTGGCGAGCGGGCCGAGCGTGGCGAGGAAGACCCGGGGCCGCTGCGCGCAGGCGTCGGCGGCGTCGCGCAACGCCTCGAACTCCTCGGCGTAGCGCACCCGCGGCAGCCCGCCGCCGGGCGCCGCCGGAGCCGGGGCGCGGCGCAGCGGTTCTTCGGCGAGGTTCGGGAACTCGCTGACCCCGGTGATCGGTTCGGTGCGGTCGGCGATTCCGGCGCGGCGGCGCTCCCAGGTCGCGGCGAGCCGCTCGGCGACCGTCCCGGAGCGCAGCGCGGCGGGCAGGCCACCGGCGGCCTCGATCTCCTGGAACCACCGCCACGCGGCCTGCGCGAGTTCGTCGGTGAGCGACTCCACGTACCAGGAGCCGCCCGCCGGGTCGATGACCTGCGCCAGGTGCGATTCGTCGAGCAGCAGCGCCTGGGTGTTGCGGGCGACGCGGAGGGAGAACTCGTCGGGGGCGCCGATCGCCGCGTCGAACGGCTGCACGGTGATGGCCTGCGCCCCGCCGACACCGGCGGCGAAGGTGGCGATCGTGGAGCGCAGCATGTTCACCCACGGGTCGCGGCGGGTCAGCATCGCCGAAGAGGTGACCGCGTGCTGGCGCTGGGCGCGGGCGGGCTCCGCGGCACCGCAACGGCGCGCCACCTGCTCCCACAGGCGGCGTGCGGCGCGCAGCTTCGCGATGGTGAGGAACTGGTCGGCGGTCGCGGCGTAGCGGAACTCCAGCAGTCCGCACGCGGTGTCGGCGTCCAGGCCCGCCTCGGTCAGCCACCGCAGGTAGGTCACGCCCGCCGCCAGCGAGGCGCCGAGCTCTTCGCCGTCGGAGCCGCCCGCGTCGTGGTACGGCAGCGCGTCCACGGTGATCGCCTGCAGCCCGGGGTGCTCCGCGACGCAGCGGAGTGCGAGCTCCACCGCCTGCTCGGGGCCGTTCTCCCGGCCGGTGCGGGCCTGCACGCCCAGCGGGTCGGCGCCGAGGTTGCCGCGCAGCGCACTGGGCGCCACGCCCTGCTCGGCGGCGAGCCGCAGCAGCTCGGCGGACGCGGCCGGTGCCTCGTCCCCGGCGTCGAGCACCACGCCGATCATGTCCAGGTGCACGCCGTGCAGCGCGTCGCCGAGGTCGTCGACCGCGAGCCCGCCCGCGCCGAGCCGCAGCAGCAAGGAGGTGACGCCGCCGTTGAGGTCGGCGAGGATCGCCCGGTTCACCGCCGCCGCGTCCGGTCCGCCGTGGGCCTGGCGCACGTCCCAGCCCTCCGGCACCGAACCCTGCGGCCTGCTGCCCCGCACGAACGGCGCGAACCCGGGCACTCCCGGGTCCGGCAGGTCCGCCCCGGCGGAGTACAGCGGCCGCACCGCGAAGCCGTCGTACCCGGGGGAATCCAGCAGTGCGGCGGCGTCCTCCGGGGAGGGATCGTCCTCGCGGATGCGGCCGGTCCGGCGCAGGACCTTCTCCACCTGCTCCAGCCACTGCTCGTGGGTCGGCCGGGGGAACTCGCCGGCCAGGCTGAGCCCGGGCCGGGGGCTGCTCGTCGTCGAGAGCCGGTCAGTGGGCGCCATGACAGTCGATGGTAGGACTCCGCACCGGCCCGAAACGCCGCTTCTCCTGTGACCCACGTCCCAAGATTCCGCGGCTCGTTCCCGCGGGCGGAACGACGTCCTGCGAGGTCAACGAGGCCCCGCCGGGTCGCCGCACCTGGACCCGGGCCGTCCCGAACCCGCCCCGGCCCCGGCCCGCCCCGAGCTTCCCCGAGCCCACCCCGGCGCCCGGCCGGTCAGTGCCCGCTGAAGTGGTACTCCCAGCCCGCGTCCGGCGTGTACCGCAGCCGGTAGCAGGTCTCGATCTTCGGCCCGTCGTGCAGGTGGATGTGCCGCAGCAGTCTGCCGAGCACGGCCTCGGAGTCGCGCAGGTCCTGCGTTCGCCCGTCCAGCGGTCCACCGACGAACCGCACCACTCGCTCCGGCATGGCGACCAGTCTCGATGATCCCCGCTGCTCCGATCCACCCCCGCACCCCCGGCCATCACTCGGAAGAGTGAGTGCGGGGGTGTCGGGACTCCGCCCCGCGCGGCGGAGCCGCCGCAGCGGACCCCGCTTGCGGCTCGCCGGAGCTGACCAGGGACGATCGGGGGTGCCATGAATCTGACCAGCCACCTCCCCGCCTCGCCCGAACCGGACGCGCTGCTCGACGCCTTCACCACCTGGACGACGGAGCAGGGCATCGAGCTCTACCCGGCGCAGGAAGAGGCGCTGATGGAGGTGGTGACCGGGGCGAACGTCATCCTCAGCACCCCCACCGGCTCCGGTAAGAGCCTCGTCGCCACCGGTGCGCACTTCACCGCCCTCGCCGAGGGCAAGCGCAGCTACTACACCGCGCCGATCAAGGCGCTGGTGTCGGAGAAGTTCTTCGCGCTCGTCGACGTCTTCGGCGCGGACAACGTCGGCATGATGACCGGCGACAGCAGCGTGAACGCGGACGCGCCGATCATCTGCTGCACCGCGGAGATCCTGGCGAACCTGGCGCTGCGCGACGGCGAGCAGGCCGAGCTCGGCCAGGTGGTGATGGACGAGTTCCACTTCTACGCCGAACCGGAGCGCGGCTGGGCCTGGCAGGTGCCGCTGCTGGAACTGCCGCAGGCCCAGTTCGTGCTCATGTCGGCGACGCTCGGCGACGTGGCCCGCTTCGAACGGGACCTCACCGCCCGCACCGGTCGTTCGACGGCGGTGGTGAGCTCGGCGGAACGTCCGATCCCGCTGACGTTCCGCTACGCGCTGACGCCGTTGCACGAGACGATCGAGGAGCTGCTGGGCGGCAACCAGGCCCCGGTCTACGTCGTCTACTTCAACCAGGCGTCCGCGATGGAGCAGGCGCAGGGCCTGATGAGCGTGAACGTCGCCTCCCGCGAGCAGCGGGACCGGATCGCGGAGGCGATCGGCGACTTCCGGTTCACCGCGGGCTTCGGCAAGACGCTGTCCCGGCTGGTGCGCCACGGCATCGGCGTGCACCACGCGGGGATGCTGCCGAAGTACCGGCGGCTGGTGGAGCAGCTGGCGCAGGCCGGACTGCTGAAGATCATCTGCGGGACGGACACGCTGGGCGTCGGCATCAACGTGCCGATCCGCACCGTGCTGCTGACCGGGCTCACCAAGTACGACGGGGTGCGGACCCGGCACCTGAAGGCCCGCGAGTTCCACCAGATCGCCGGGCGCGCGGGCCGCGCGGGCTACGACACGGCGGGCTACGTGGTGGTGCAGGCCCCGGAGCACGTGATCGAGAACGAGAAGGCGCTCGCGAAGGCGGGGGAGGACCCGAAGAAGCGGCGCAAGGTGGTGCGCAAGCAGGCGCCCGAGGGCTTCGTGTCGTGGAGCGAGAAGACCTTCGACAAGCTGGTGGAGGCCGAGCCGGAGCCGCTGGTCTCCAGCTTCCAGGTCAGCCATTCGATGCTGCTCAACGTGATCAACCGCCCGGGTGACGCGTTCGCGGCGATGAAGCACCTGCTCACCGAGAACCACGAGGACCGCCCGGCGCAGCGCAGGCACATCCTGCGCGCCATCGCGATCTACCGGGCGCTGCTGGCCGCGGACGTGGTGGAGCAGCTGGACGAGCCGGACCAGCTGGGCCGCCGGGTGCGCCTGACGGTGGACCTGCAGTTCGACTTCGCGCTGAACCAGCCGCTGTCGCCGTTCGCGCTCGCCGCGATCGAGCTGCTGGACGTGGAGTCGCCGAGCTACGCGCTGGACGTGCTCTCCGTCATCGAGTCCACTCTGGACAATCCGCGCCAGGTGCTGTCGGCCCAGCAGTTCAAGGAGCGCGGCGAGGCCGTGGCGCGGATGAAGGCCGACGGCATCGAGTACGACGAGCGGATGGAGCTGCTCGAGGACGTCACCTACCCGAAGCCGCTGCAGGACATGCTGGAAGCGGCCTACGAGATGTACCGCAAGGGGCACCCGTGGGTCGCCGAGCACGAGCTGTCGCCGAAGTCGGTGGCGCGGGACATGTTCGAGCGGGCGATGAACTTCGTCGAGTTCGTCAACCACTACGGCCTGGCCCGCTCCGAGGGGCTGGTGCTGCGCTACCTCGCGGACGTCTACAAGGCGCTGCGGCACACGGTGCCAGCGGATGCGAAGACCGAAGAGCTCACCGACCTCGTGGAGTGGCTCGGCGAGCTGGTCCGCCAGGTCGATTCCAGCCTGCTCGACGAGTGGGAGCGGCTGCGCAACCCGGGTACCGAGATCACCGCGGAGCCGACCGCCGCCGACGCGGCCCCCGCCGGGATCACGCAGAACAAGCGGGCGTTCCGGGTGCAGGTGCGCAACGCGCTGTTCCGCCGGGTGGAGCTCGCCGCCCGCCGCTGGACCACGCCGCTCGGCGAGCTGGACCCCGAGTTCGGCGCCGAGGCGTGGGAGGAGGCGCTGGACGGCTACTTCGCCGAGTACGACGAGATCGGCACCGACGCCGACGCGCGCGGTCCCGCGATGCTGATGATCACCGAAGAGCCGGAGCGCTGGCTGGTGCGGCAGATCTTCGCCGACCCCGCCGGCGATCACGACTGGGGCATCAGCGCCGAGGTCGATCTCGCCGCGTCCGACGAGGAGGGCGCCGCGGTGATCCGCGTGCAGGCGGTCGACCAGCAGTAGCGCGCCGGTCCGCGGGTGCCATACGGTCGGGGTTCGCGACCGAGAGGAATGCGATCATGCCGCAGACCGTGGTAGTGGGCATCGACGGCTCCGACGAATCCGGACGCGCGCTGCGCTGGGCCGCCGACTACGTCACGAAGGTGGGCGGGCTGGTGCACGCCATCGCCGTCTGGCACCAGCCGGTGCAGTTCGGCTACCGGCTGCCCACCCCGGACTCCGAACTGGAGGGACGGGCCCGCGAACTGCTGGACGGCACGACCGAGGCGGTGCAGCGGGAGTTCCCGGACGTCGACATCCGGCCCCGGCTGATCCGCGGACACGTGGTCGACGAACTGGTCGGCCTGTCCCCGCAGGCGGACATGATGGTGCTGGGCAACAAGGGCCACGGCGCGTTCACCGGCATGATGGTCGGTTCGGTGGCGCTCAAGCTGGTGCATCACGCCCGCTGCCCGGTGCTGGTCGTGCGCTGAGCCCGGAACGTCGAGCGGCCCGCTTCCCCGTGGGGAGGCGGGCCGCCGTCGTGCGCGAGGTCAGCTTTCGCGGAACGCGGTGAGCATGCAGCCGACCTCGGCGAAGCGCCGGGTGAAGCCGGGCAGTTCCCGCCCGTAGCCCGCGGCGATCTCGTTGGTCGGTTCGCGCCGTACCTGCCAGCCCGCCCGCTTCAGCACGTCTTCGGGGTCGGGGCGGTCGTCCGTGCTGAACAAGCCCAGCAGGTCGATGCCCCACTGCCGGCCGATGGCCTGCATCTCGTCGGTGGCGAACCGGTCGCGCGGCCCGGCCATGTGCTCGATGGACAGCCGGCTGCCGGGAGCGGAGAGCCGGTCGACGGTGGCCAGCAGCTGCGCTTCCGCTTCGGGCGGCAGGTAGGGCAGCAGTCCTTCGGCGAGCCAGGCGGTGGGCTTGGTCGCGTCGAACCCGGCGGCTTCGAGGGCGCTCGCCCAGTCGTCGCGCAGGTCGACGGGCACGACCCGCCGGTCGCTGCCGGGCTCGGCGTCGATCCGGTTCAGCGTGTCGTCCTTGAACTGCAGCACCTTCGGCTGGTCGATCTCGAAGACCCGCAGGCCTTCGGGCCAGGCGAGCCGGAAGGCGCGGGTGTCGAGCCCGGACGCGAGGATCACGGCCTGCTGCACCCCGCCTGCGGCGGCGCGCAGGAAGTACTCGTCGAAGAACCGGGTCCGCACGCCGAGGTAGCCGGACATGGCCTCGAGCAGCTCGGCGGGGGAGTTCTCCATCTCGGTGAACATCGTGGATCCGGCCGCGGCGACGAGGTCCGCGGCGTAGGGGTCGTTGATCAGCCGGTCCTCCCGCTGGGATTCGACCGCTCGGCCGCCCGCGACGGCCAGGGCGGTGATCCCGACGCCGGAGACGATGTCCCATTGCTCGTGGGTACTGGTCACGTGAGCACCTTTCCGTCCACTTCGGCCTGCTTCGCAAGGCTAACGGTAAGGTTGCGTCATGCAACTATGTGTGACCTAGTCGGACTCCGCGCATTTCGGGCGAACGGCGTAGTCGGCCCGCGTGCTCCGGGCGCTCGGAGCTGGTCGGGAGAGGTGTCCCGGCCGACGGGTCGACGTCCGCGGAGGACGGCATCTGACCACCCGTTCGGCCCAGCGGCGCGGAGTCCGTCCGCGCCGGGGATCAGTCCCCGCGCTCGTCCTGCTCGCGGCGCTGGTCCTCCTCGCGCTGCTCGTCCTCCCCGGATGCCGGGCCGCCGTCGTCCTGATCCCGCCGGCGGTCCCGCTCGCCCGAGTCGCGTTCCTCCGCGCGTCGTTCGTTGCGGCGCTGCTCCTCGCGGTAGCCGTAGGCGGCCTGCCGCACCGCGGCATCGGTCTCCAGGCTGGACCCGAGCGCACCCGCGACCACGCCCATCGTGGTGAACCCCCACGCCAGCGCCAGGTACCGGGTGAAGTCGGCGTCGTGCCCGAGGCTGCTCGCCAGCAGCTCCGGCGGGACCAGGAACAGCGCCACCAGCAGGTTGATCACGAACAACCCGGCGTACAGGCAGCCCACGCCGATGGTCAGCGTCGCCACCGTCGAGACGTTGTAGAGCAGCACCTGCTCCCGGTCCCGCTCGCTGTTCCCGCGCCGCTTCTCCCAGAGCCCGTGCGCGGCGATCAGCCAGCCCACCAGCAGCACCACCGACGCGATCGCGGCGAGCACCTGGCGCCAGGCGCCGAGCATGTCGCCGATCTGCCAGATCGTGCTGGACGACAACCCGAACGCGCTCGTGGCGATCGCCGCCGCCAGCGCGTTGCGCAGCCCGAACACCAGGCGCCACGGCTGGTTGGTGCGCACCATCCCGCTGAGCAGCCGCAGCCGGCCGCGACCCCGGGTGGCGGTGTAGCGGACGTCCACTTCGCCGTCGTCCGAGCTCTGCTCGCTGGTGCGGCGGATCGGCGCGGCCACTTCGGTGAGCCTGCTGTCCAGCCCGTAGCGGTGGTCGGCGCCGCCCTCGCGTCCGGTGAGCTCGTCGATGAGCTGCAGCACGACCTGCCGGGACCGCCGGTACGGCTGGGTGCCGCCCAGCGCGGGCAACGACACCACCGCGACCTGGCCGTCGAGGTTCGCGTCGGCGACGACCGGCCGCCGGTTCACCCGCACCGGCAGGTCGGTGAGCGTGATCGCGTAGTCCCAGCCCCGTTCCTGCCGCCGGTCGGCGGTGGCGCGCAGCATGTCGCGGGTGCTGTGCTCGCCCGCGGTCACCGGGTCCACGTCCACTTCGACCACCCACTCCCGGTCATCGCCGAGGTGCTCCGGCAACTCATCCGCGAGGTGCTGCGCGACCTGCTCCGGCAGATCCGGATCGGTGATCAGCCCCAACGTCGGCCGTTGCGTTGCCGTTCGGCCGTTCTCGCCGCTCATGTTCCGGTGTCGCTCCATCCCTCGGCTGTGCATCGGCTCTGGGGTATCCGCTGTGGACGGCGGCAAACATCATCATCGCCGGATCAGCGCCAGGCGCCGGCGCGCAGCAGGCGGAGGCCGTTGAGGCCGACGAGGACGGTGGAGCCTTCGTGGCCGGCGACGCCGAGCGGCAGCGGCAGGTTCCCGGCGAGGTCCCACACCACGAGGACGGTGATGAAGGCGCCCGCGATGACGAGGTTCTGCCGCACCAGGCGCCGGGCCCGGCGGGACAGGTCGACGAGCTTGCCGACGGCGGCGAGCTCGTCCCGCACGATCACCACGTCGGCGGTCTCCAAGGTGAGGTCGGCACCCGCGCGGCCGAGCGCGACGCCGGTGTGCGCGGCGGCGAGCGCGGGTGCGTCGTTGACGCCGTCGCCGACCATCAGGGTGCGGTCGCCGAGTTCGGCGACGGCGGCGACCTTCTGGTCCGGCAGGAGCCCGGCCCGCACCTCGCGCAGACCCGCTTCGGCGGCGACCCGGCGCGCGGCCGGTTCCTGGTCGCCGGTGAGCAGCACCGGTTCCGCGCCGGTCAGCGCGCGCAACGCCGCGACGGCTTCGGCCGCGTCGGGGCGGAGCCGGTCGCTGAGCCCGAGCACTCCGGCGCGGGTCCCGTCCACGGACACCACGACGGCGGTGCGGCCGCCCGCTTCGACCTCGCCGACCGGGCCGGTGCGGTCGACGGGGCGGGTGACCTCGACGCGGCGTCCGTCCACGGTGGCGGCCACGCCGTGGCCTGGGGTGGCGTGGAAATCGGTGGCGGCGGGCACGGCGAGGCCGCGGTCGCGGGCGGCGGCGAGGACGGCGCGGCCCAGCGGGTGTTCGCTGAAGCGCTCCGCACCGGCCGCCGCGGCGAGCAGCTCGTCCGCGGACCGGCCGGGTTCGACGCGGACCTCGGTGACCTGCGGGGTGCCCTCGGTGAGGGTGCCGGTCTTGTCCAGCGCGACCCGCCGCACGTCGGCGAGCCGCTCCAGCACCACCGCGGACTTCACCAGCACGCCGCGCCGCCCGGCGTTCGCGATCGCGGACAGCAGCGGCGGCATCGTGGCCAGCACCACCGCGCACGGCGAGGCGACGATCATGAAGGTCATGGCGCGCAGCAGCGCGTCGGTGGGCGTCGAGCCGAACAGCAGCGGGACGCCGAACACGGCGAGCGTCGCCAGCACCACGCCGACCGAGTAGCGCTGCTCGACCTTCTCGACGAACAGCTGCGTGGGCGCCTTCGCCTCGCTCGCCTCGGCGACCAGCGCCACGATGCGGGCGATCACCGATTCGGCGGAATCCCGGGTGACGCGCACCCGCAGCGCACCGGAACCGTTGAGGGTTCCGGCGAACACCTCGGAGCCGTGCGACTTCGCGGCGGGCACCGGTTCGCCGGTGATGGTGGCCTCGTCGACTTCGCTGCCGCCGTCGAGCACCTCGCCGTCGGCGCCGATGCGCTCGCCGGGGCGCACCACGATCTCGTCGCCGATCCGCAGCTCCGCGGCGGGAACCCGCTCCTCGAGGCCGTCGCGCACCCGCACCGCGGTGTCCGGGGCGAGGTCGAGCAGTCCGCGCACGGAGTCCTCGGTGCGCGCGGTCGCGTACGCCTCCAGCGCACCGGAGGTAGCGAAGATGACGATGAGCAGCCCGCCGTCGCGCACCTGGCCGATGGCGGCCGCGCCGATCGCCGCCACGATCATCAGCAGGTCCACGTCCAGCGTGCGCTCCCGCAACGCCTGCAACCCGGCCCGGGCCGGTTCCCAGCCGCCGGTGGCGTAGCAGACCAGGTACGGCGCCCACATCGCCCACCACGGGCCGCCGCCGAGGTCGACGGCGAGGCCGATCAGGAACGCGGCCAGCGAGGCCGTCGCCCAGCGGGCTTCGGGCAGGGCGAACGGGCTCCGGCGCCGAGGCGCGGGCGGTGCGGTGCGGGCGGGGCTGTCGTCGAGCGTGACCATCGCTGCTTCCTCGGCGCGGGGGCGGGGCGCGCCGAGAATACATGAACGACTGCTCAGGTGTTCAAGCGTTCAGGTGTTCGGGCCTGCCGATACACTGCGCACATGGGTCACGGTGTCGAGAGCGCGGTCACGCCTGCGGCGAAGCTGGACGCCACCGCGGCGGCCTCCGTCGCCGAGACCCTCCAGGCGCTCGCCACCCCGTCCCGGCTGCTCATCCTCAGCGAACTGCGTCAAGGCGCCCGCCCCGTCGGGGAGCTCGCCGAGGCCGTCGGCATGGAGGCCTCCGCCGTCTCGCACCAGCTGCGGCTGCTGCGCTCGCTCGGGCTCGTCACCGGCAACCGCAGCGGGCGCAGCGTCGTCTACAGCCTCTACGACGACCACGTGGCGCAGCTGCTCGACGAGGCCGTCTACCACATCGAACACCTGCGCCTGGGCCTGTCGGGCTGATCGCCCGCGGGCGAACGGCACCCGGCGATCTCGGTGGCGCGCACCGCCTCCGCCCGGCCGCGCGGTCGAGCCCGGACCCGGCCCACCCCGCCGCCTCGCGACGATCCCGAGGCGCTCGCGCCCCTGGCGCGGCGCGAGCACCGCCGGGGGTCGAACCGGCGCCACCTCCGTGTGCCCCCATCGGGGGATTGAACGGCGCGCGTGCGGGTAGCCGTGGTGCGGATGTCCGTTGCCCGCACGACGAACGGAGACGCGCACGATGTCGGACCCGCTGGACGCCGAGACTCCCTCGGCTGACGAGGTCGGCCCCGATCCCGCGGACCCGCAGGACCCGGCCGACCTGCAATCCGCGGGAGACCTCGACGAGGACGAACTGGGCGTGGACCCCCTCGAAGAGGGAGTCGAACCGCCCGAGCACTGGTCGCGGGACGCCGCGGACCCGCCCACGCCCCGCGAGCAGCGCGAAGGCGAGACGATCGATGAACGGCTCGCCGAAGAACGCCCCGACCCGGCCGCCGAGGTGGGCAAACCGCTCGCCGAAACCCGCCTGTACGAGCTCGACGACACCGTCGACGAGCAGGCGACCGCGGAGGTCGCCGACGGCGCGAGCGGTGAGCAGGTCGCCGACCAGGCCGAACGGGCCACCGGAACCGGGGCCGCCGTCGAGGGCGACGAGGTGGAGAACACCGGTCTGTCCGCGGTGAGCACCGAGGGCTCCGCCGGGCCCGCCCGCAACGCCTCCCCGGAGGAGAACGCCGAACGGGTGCAGGATGGCGGAACCTGATCAGGTCGCCATCCCGGCCCCGCACGGCAGCGGGGCGCTCGCCGCGGATCTGACGCTGCCGCAACTCGATTCGCCGCTGGTGGTGTTCGCGCACGGCAGCGGCTCCTCCCGGCACAGCGAGCGGAACCGGTGGGTGGCGGCCCGGCTGCAGGAGGCCGGCTTCGGGACGCTGCTGCTGGACCTGCTCACCGACGACGAGTGCGAACGCGACGCGCACGGGGAGCAGCGGTTCAACATCCCGCTGCTCACCGTCCGCGTCCTCGGCGTCCTCGACTGGTGGCGGGGGCCGCTGAGCCTGTTCGGCGCCAGCACCGGGGCGGCCGCCGCACTCGGGGCCGCCGCGCGCCGACCGGAGTCGGTGCGCGCGGTGGTGTCCCGCGGCGGGCGCCCCGACCTCAGCACCGAACCCCTCGACCGGGTGCGCGCGCCCACCCTGCTGCTCGTCGGTGGGAACGACCCGGAAGTCCTCGAACTCAACCGCCGCGCCGCCACCCACCTCACCGCCGAGCACGACCTCCAGGTCGTCCCCGGCGCCACCCACCTCTTCGAAGAACCCGGCGCCCTCGCCGAAGTGGCCCGAGCCACCACGACCTGGTTCACCGCCCACGCCTCGTCGGCGTGACCCGTTCCCGCGGTTTCGGCGGGCTTGCGGAGTCGCTCGATCTACCGTCGGCCGGTCAACCGGTCCCAGAGGCTGCCGAGTTTGCTCTTCGGACGTTGCGGATCGGGTGGCGGTGGTGGCGGCGAGCTGGCACTCGGCGGCGTGACCTGCGGCGGTGGCGTGAGGAACTCGAACCGGTGCTTCGGCGGCACTGGGGGCGGCGGTGCCGGTGCGCGAAGTGCCGGTGGCGTTCCGGCCACGGCACCGCCGTTCGGACTCCGCGGTCCGGACGGCTTGACGGTCGAGCCGAACCCCTGCGATGAGTACAGGCTGCTCAGCCGGTCTTCGACGGCACGGGTTCCGCCGCTGCTCGGCCTCGGCGTGGCGGAAGGCGGGCTCGGATCGCCAGGCCGTCGCTCCGCCGCTGGAGCGCCCGGCCCGGTGGACTCTCGGGTATCGGAGTGTGCCGTCGTGTCGTCCTCTTCCGGCGGCGGTCGCAGGAGCGCCGCCACCTGTTCGGCACTCAACACCTGTAGCGGGCGGGACTTGCGAAGGTGGATCTGCGGAGCCGCCACCTTCGCCGTCCTGCTCTTGAACAACGTGATCAGCCCGGTCAAGCAGAGCCACGTGCCGTTGAGGCCCGCCAGGTCGGAGCCGAACCTTCGCTGGAGTTCGCCGATCGCATCACCGAATACGTAGATGGTGAACGCGCCTCGCTTGTAATCGCCGAAGTTGATGTTCGCGGTCTGCATGGCGGGTCCGCGCGGGTGGCCGACAACGTTGTGCACCCGGCCGAACACGGTCTTCTCGTCGCCCTCGGCCGACCGAAGCGCATTGGCGTCGATCGCGTGCACCGGCTGTGGGCCGCGGCGCCGGGGCCGCGGTGGTGCCGACGTTGTTCGGACCCGGTCGTCCCCCTGCAAGGCTTCCGGGACGGCGGCGAAATCCGCTGTGCACGCGGCTCGCAGACGACGCGTGGATTCCTGCAGAGGAGGAATCCGCTCTGTGCGGTCGAACACCGCCGATGCGGCCGGGTCGGCGAAGTCGGCAGCAGTGAAGATCAGGTTCTCGCCGTTGTGGAACTCGTCCCACAAGCGCGGTTCGTGTTGGAGCGCGGACAGCGAGAGATCGAGCACGGCTGCCGAGAACGCATCGATCTTCGAGTCGTAGGCATCCCCGCGAGCCGGGTGCTGGTAATGCCGGTGCCCGCGTTCCGCCGCTCCCAATGCGCTGAGCGCGGGCAGGAACATGCCGTCGTAGTCGACCAGCTGAACCGAACGATCGGGCCGCACCAAGATGTTGCCGTGCTGCAGGTCGCCATGGGCGGCGTCGGTCTGTTGCAAGGCACCCACCGCTTCGTGGATCCGCTGCTGGACCTTCCGCAATTCGTCCGGCGAGCGGAGGTTGGCTTCCACCCAGTCGCTCAGCGTTGCTCCGGCTATCCACGGCATCCGGACGATCGGGAAGTCGTCCCCGTTGACCCGCACTCCTCGCGGTATGAAGGCGACGTCGACGAGGAAGTCGTAGCGGGAATGCGCTCGGATGAACTCGGAGACCCGGGTGTAGCGCTCTTGGAGGTGGTTCCCCTCCTTGTGGAAGCAGCGCACGGCATAGCGTTCGCCGGCCACCGTGATGTCGAAGGTGAGCGCGAACCCGCCCGAAGCGACCGCAGGCGTGCCCAGCGGAGTGCATCGGGCCATGCCGCGGCGCAACTTCTCGTCGGTGAACGCGAGCGCGGGATGTTGTACTGCTTGGACGTAGTCAGTGAGAGCCGGAAGCCTCATATCTCGATCACACACATCGTCATGTCGTCGTTGCGGCCCTCGTTCCGTGCCCGGTCGACGAGTTCGGAAGGCGTATCCACGTAGTGGGCGGGAACCCTCCCCTCTGTCGAGCACGCGGTGAGGAAAGTGGCTGCCACTGCGTCGGTGGCCAGTACGAAGACGTCCCCGGAGAGGTGCGTCCCCACCGCTTCCCAGACTGCATCGCCGCCGCGGCTTTCCGAGGAGGTTCGAAGCAGTTCGGGGAAGCGGTCGAACTCGTCCGGATCGAACATCGGTCCTGCGAGCAGCACGCGGTCTCCACGCAGGTGGAACAGGCACGAGTCACCGACTGCGTGCACCCGGTAGGTCTCGTCCGAGAAGGTCAAGCCGACGAACGTCGCCGCTGAACCTCCGGACAGCTTCTCCTGCGCGAACCAGGCCAGGTCCGCCCGCCATACCGCTGCCAGCCAGCGGCTGGACAGCTCTCGCCGAGTACCGGGATCCGTGGGGTCGAGATGTTCGTGGACGAACGCCTCGACCAGGAGACGGCTCCAGACGTCGGAACGTGCCGCGGTCGATGCGCCGTCTGCGACGGCGAAGCGAAGAGACACCGGATCGGCCGCGCAGGCGTCCTCGTTCTCCGACTCCTCGTAGCCTTGCTTGACGGTGCTGAACGTGCGGACGGTGGGCGTGATCCGCTCGCCGCGAACGACGGTCCGACTCAACTCGGCTTCCCGGACGTCAGTTCGCGGAGTCCCGTCGGAGTGACAGCCCGCGTTCCGATGTCCAAGAACTCGATCATCGACGTCGCGTCGGCGTTGTACAGGAAACCGCGCGAGCCGGGCTGGACGTTGTATCCGATGCTGGACGCAGCTTCGAGCAGGACCGACGGCAATTCGCTCGTCATCTCGAACAGCCGCACGGCGTGTGCGTCGGGCAGTCCGCTCGAGGTGTTCGGCAAAGCCGAGATCTGGACCGGGTTGGCGGACAAGTGCAAGTTGAACAACAGGGTGCGCCCGTCGTCGGTTCCGGTCGATCGCAGCGACTCGGCCGCTTCGGTGGGGTCGCCATCCGTGCTCACGCCGTCGGTGATGTTGATGACGATGGGTGGGAAGTTGCTCGAATTGTTCGCGCACCAAGCCCTCGTGATCCGGTCTGCTTCCCGGAGGGCTTGCACCATCGGGGTCTTGCCGTTGTTCGACGGATCGACCCACACCGGAAGCTTCATCGGCAACTGCATGATCCCGCCCGCCCCGTCCGGAACCTTGCGCAGGATCTCGTCCACCCGCATGGGCTGCCGAGCGAGCTCGCCGATGGGGACCAGCGGACGGGCGGAATTGGACCCGTGCAAGACGGAGGCGACGT
Source organism: Saccharopolyspora sp. NPDC047091 (assembly GCF_040643635.1). Classification (NCBI taxonomy): domain Bacteria; kingdom Bacillati; phylum Actinomycetota; class Actinomycetes; order Pseudonocardiales; family Pseudonocardiaceae; genus Saccharopolyspora; species Saccharopolyspora sp. NPDC047091. Next base: position 16,187 of record NZ_JBEYUS010000019.1, on the reverse strand, counting down.
CTGCTCCGTAGCCGAGGACACCGACCTCGAAGTAGTCGTTCACCCGTTCGTCGCCCTTGCTGCACAGGAGGGTCGCGTTGCCGAGCAGCTTGTTGACGGCCTGCGCCAGCGCGTGGGACTTCGACGACTCGGTGCCCGCCCACGGCTCGGACATGGAGAACGACTGGTCGATCAGCAGAAGCAGGCAAGCGCGGTGATTCCGATTGATCTCGGCCGAGTACAAGCTGAACCCTCCAACTGTTCCACGTGGATGGATCGAGCCTTGTTCTCCGCTTTCGGGTGGCCCGATTCGCAGCAGTGTAACCGTGCGATGAGTCGCGTCGAACGGTTTTGGGTGGTTCGATTTCCGTATCGACTGCCGCGTGGTCGGACTGCGGCGACCATAGTGGCCGGAATATACTTAACGGTATAAGCGGTTGGTGGTATAAAAGATCAGCAAGATTGGGAAATTTCGACTTGCGAATAAACCTCGCATCGTTGATTCCGATGCTCAAGTCGAGCGATCGCCGGGGTGCGCGCACATTCGATTCCGGCGCGGTCGCCGATACGACGTGTCCAGCGGGCGGACTGCGGTAGCCCGAAGGGGGACGGAGCACCTGTCGGCCCCGCGGGCGCACGCCGCCGCGACGTGTACCCGTGGCGCCGATCAGGCCGGGGTGCCGAACCAGCGGGTGAGTGCTTCGCGCAGGGCGTCCCGGTCGTCGCCCGCCCACGCGATGTGGCCGTCCGGGCGGAGCAGCAGCGCCGGGACGTCCAGCTCCTCGCTCGCGTCGACGACGTGGTCCACGCGGTCCGCCCAGCCTGCCGCGGAGAACTCGCCGGTCTGGTCCAGCAGCAGGCCGCGCCCGCCGTGCAGCAGCCGGTACAACCGGCCCCGCTTCAGCTCGACGTCGCGCATCCGCTTGCCCACCAACGGGTTTCGGCTCCCGGATCCGGGCTCTTCGCCTCCTGCGGCGGGTTCCCCGAAGTCGTAGTGGATCCCGATCGCCGTGACCTTCTCGATCAGGTAGCGGTTCACCTCCTCGAACTCGACCAGGTCCGCGAGCACCTTGCGCACCGCCCGCGGCCCCGGCTCCGGCAGCAGCAGCTCCATCTGCGCGCGGGTCAGCTCCAGCACCTCGGCGGCCACCGGGCGCCGCTCCGCCTCGTAGCTGTCCAGCAGCCCCGCCGGAGCCCGGCCACCCACCGCGGCCGCCAGCTTCCAGCCCAGGTTGAACGCGTCCTGCAGACCGGTGTTCATGCCCATCCCGCCGGTCGGCGGGTGCACGTGCGCCGCATCGCCCGCCAGCAGCACCCGGCCGTCCCGGTACCGCTCGGCGAGCCGGGTGCCGTCGCCGAAGCGGGACAGCGAACGCGGCGAGTGCGCCCCGAAATCGGTGCCCGCGACCGCGCGCAGCCGCTCCCGCAGCTCGGCCATCGTCGGCGGCACCGACCGGTCCTCGGCCACGCCCGCCGCGGGCACGATCACCCGGTACAGGCCCTCGCCGCGGGGCATCGCGCCGAACCGGAACTGGGTCTTGCGGGCCTCGGCGACCTTCGCCGCCAGCTCCTCCGGCCCGACCGCCAGTTCGCACTCGGAGATCAACGTGTCCACCCGGGACGGTTCGCCGGGGAAGCCGACGCCGAGCAGCTTGCGCACCGCGCTGCGGCCGCCGTCGCAGCCCACCAGGTAGCGCGCGCGGAGCCGCCCGCCGCCCGCGAGCTCCGCGGTGACGCCGTCGGCGTCCTGCGCCAGCCCCACCAGCTCGCTGCCGCGGCGGAAGTCCACGCCGACCCGCTCCGCGTGCTCGGTGAGCAGGCGTTCCGTCCGGTCCTGCGGAATCGCCAGCACGTACGCGTGCGCGGTGTCCATGCCCTCCGGCCAGCGGGTGCCCAGGGCCGCGAAGAACCCGCCCGCCGTGACCTGCGTCCCGTGTTCGAGGAACGGCTCCAGCATCCCGCGCTGGTCCAGCACCTCCGCGCTGCGCGCGTGCAGGCCCAGCGCCCGCGCCTCCCGCACCGGCTCCGCGTTCCGCTCCAGCAGCACCACGCGCACCCCGCGCAGCCGCAGCTCCGCCGCGAGCAGCAACCCCGTCGGACCCCCGCCGACCACGATGACGTCGATCATCGAACCCCCTGTTCGCCCAGTTGAGAGGCACAGTGTGCGGGGGTGCCGGGGTCTTGCCACAAGCCCCGGGGTGCGCTATACCTTGAAACAGGCGGGGAGGACGACCCGCGTCAGCGGCGCACTCGCGCCACCAGTTCCGCAGGGCCCCGGTGCCGGAAGTTGCCGCGCCACGTCGCGGACTCCGCGGGAACGTCCAGCGACAACCCCGGCCGCCGCGCCCGCAGCGCCCGCACCGCGCTCGCCGCGATCACCCTGGTCAACGCCGAAGCCGGGCACGAGTGGATGCCGTGGCCCAAGCTCAGGTGCGGGTTCGGCGAGCGCTCCGGGCGGAACACCGCCGCGTCCGCGAACACCCGCTCGTCCCGGTTCGCCGACGCCAGCGACAGCAGCAGCGTGTCCCCGGCGCGCACCGGAACCCCGCCGATCTCCAGGTCCGACAGCGGGTAGCGCGGCGCCGCCAGCAGCTGCGGCGGGTGGCAGCGCAGCACCTCCTCCACGCCGGAGTCCAGCAGTGCGGGCTCCGCGCCCAGCAGCCGCAGCACCGCGGCCGACACCGCGTGCACCATGATCTCGTACCAGACGAACAGCAGGTAGAACACCATGCTGGTCAGCTCGTCGTCGTCCAGCTCGCCCCCGGCGCGGGCCGCCAGCAGCCCCGACAGCAGCGACCCCGCGGGCGGCGCCGAACCCAGCGCGCCGCCGATGATCCGGCGCATGTCCCGCATCGTGTCCCGCGCCCGCGGCTCCGCGCCGGGGGCGTGGCGCAGCAGCGCATCCGCCCAGCCGGTGAACTCGGCGCGCGCCTGCTCCGGCAGCGGCAGCAGCTCCGCGATCACCCGCACCGGCAGCGGGACCGCGAACTCCGCGACCAGGTCCACCTCGTCCGGCAGCGCCGCCGCCAGCCGCTCGGCGACCTGCTGCACCTGCGGCGCCAGCTCGCGCACCCGCTGCGCGGTGAAGCTCGGCGCGATCTGCCGCCGCAACCGGGTGTGCCGCGGCGGATCGCTGTTGAGCAGGTGCGCGTCCAGCTGCGGTGGCAGGTCGAAACCCGCGTAGTCCGCGCCGTGCGAGTGCGAGCGGTTCAGCGCCAGCCGCTGATCGCCCAGCGCGGCCCGCACCTCCGCGTACCGGGTCACCAGCCACGCGCCCGGACCGTCCGGAGTGGACACCCGGTGCACCGGTCCGGCCGCGCGCAGCTCCGCCAGCGCCTCGAACGGGTCGGGCGCGGTGAACGGATCGGTCACGGCGCCGGGCTCCGGTCCTCGTCCAGCTCCGCCAGCACGTCCCGCACCACCGGGTGCGGTTCCTGGAACGCCTTGCCGATCAGGCACGACCAGTGCAACTCCTCCGCCAAGTCGCGGTGCGGGTCCTGCTCCGGGAACCGCCACACCGCCGCCGCCGAACCGTCCATCCCGGAGTCCTCGCGGATCATGTCGCTGCCCGAACCGGGCCGCCGCCCGGCCGCGTGCGCGCGCAATCCGGCCGCGATCCGCGCCGCCTCGACGGTCGCCGCCCGCTGCTCACCGGTGAGGCCCGCACGGTCCGCATGCCGCTCCGCCACCGGCACCACCGCCGGATCGAGGTAGGGCCGTAGCTCGCGCAGCAGGTCATCGGTGGCGATCAGCCAGCGGTACTCCGCCGACTCCGAACGCGTGTTGCGCACCAGATCCGGATCCAGCGGCCGCAACGCCTTCAACAGCGGGCGCAGGTAGCGGCGCGCCCGCCACCGCCGCAGCAACCGCGGCACCGACGGCAGCACGTAGCCCACCGCCATCACGCTCGCCCCGACCGTCGCGCTCAGCGGCGCCGCCACTGTGCTCACCGCATCCAGGTCCGCACCGAGCCAGGTGCCCGCCACCGCGACCACCTTCAGCACCGAATAGCCCAGGCCGAACAGCACGCCCACCGGCACCAGCGACACGCCCCGCCGCAACCAGCGCTCCCGCGCGTGCGGCCGGATCCGCAGGCAGATCAGCGCGCTGCGCACCAGCCCCACCGAATACGCGCCCAGGTACACCGCCAGGAACCCGACCACCGCGGGCACGCCCGAGTAGTGCGCGTCGAAGTCCAGCACGTGCGGCTCGTCGTGCACCGGCGCCAGCGCGAACGTCCCGGCCAGCACCAGCAGCACCGCCGCCGTGCCCAGCACCAGCACCCGGCCCGCCGGCTGCGCCTCCTCCCGGGGCCGCGCCAAGTTCACCGAGCACACCTGCAACGAGGCGGTGCACAGCACGATCGACGAGTACACCGCCAACGTCGACAGGTTCGGCACCCCCGACGCGGCACCGACCGCCAGGTACACCCCGGGGATCGCGAAGTTGAACCCGCACGCCACGAACAGCAGCGCCAAGGTGATCGCGCCGAGCCGCGGATCCCGCGGATCGCGCAGGAAATCGCGCAGCTTCCACGCGAACGCGCTCAACTGCAGCAGCAGCGCCAACGGGTAGACGACGGCGAACACCCGATCACCCGAGGGTCGACTGGAAGCGGTGCAGGATCTCCCGCGCCTCGTCGGGAACCTGCTGCGCCTGCGGCGGTTCCCACGAGCTGATCCGGCGCATCGCCACCGACGCCATCATCTCGGCCGCGGCCTCCTCGTGCGCCGAGCAGCCGGTGCGGGTCAGCACCCGGTCCAGCACCTCCGGCGGCAGGCCCCCGAACAGCGAGCGCAACGCCGGAGCCGGATCCGACAGCGGCCGGCCCACGTGGCCCCACAGCAGGTGCATCAGCTCATGCAACCAGATGTGCCAGCGGTGCCAGCGGGTGGTGCGCGCGTCCGCGATGATGATCACGCAGCCCTCCGGCAGCAGCGCCAGCCCGCTCGGCGCGCGCGGCGGCAGCTCCACGGCCGCGAAGTAGATGTCCCGGCCCAGGTGCTCGCGCGCCCGCTCCAGCAGCTGCTGCGCGGTGAACCGGCGCGGCAGGCCCAGCGCGTCCAGCCGCTTCCCGCTGCGCCTGCGCAGCAACCAGCGCGAACTCCGGCTCGGCCCCTCGTCCCACACCAGCAGCCTCACCGCTGCTCCGGCTGCTGGTCCGCGGCGCGCAACGCCTTGAAACCGTGCAGCACCCCGAGGATCGCGTCCGCCACGTGCTGCCGGTCCTGCTCCGGGAACTGGTCGGTGAGCTGGCGCAGCGCCACCTCCTCCACGCCGTGGCTGCGCAACTGCCCGGCCAGCCGCCACTGCGCCAGCAGCTCCGGCGCGATCGCCGGGTCGAAGAAGTCCAGGCCCACGCCGAAGAACTCGGCGAACGCCACCACCTCGGTGAGCCGCGGAACCGCGCGGCCGGTGCGCAGGTGCCACATGTGCGTGCCGGACATCCGCACCCCGCGCGCGGTCAGCAGTCCCGCCATCCGCTCGCTGCCGTACGGCTTCCCCGTCTCCGGATCGGGCTGCGCCGCCAGCAGTTCGGTGAGGCGCTCGGCGAACACGTGCACGCTGATGGAACTCCCCGAGACCTGGTCCTCGGGGGCGTCGGTGGAGTCGGAGCCGGATGGGTGGGGCACGCCTCGACTGTAAGGGGTCGCGATCTCCGCGACACCGCCGATGTCGTGATGATCTCGTCCACACCGGTGGGCGGAAGTAGTGGATCTGTCCGCCGCTGTTGATATACGATGATGGAACCCTGGGGGGTCAGGGTGTGAGGCGGGGGGCTTTCGGGGAGCTCGGGGGCTTTCGGGGAGTGGAGAAGTCGGGCCGGAGCACTGCGGCCCGACTTCTTCGAAGCGCCCGGAGCGAACCACGACGCTTCCCGGATCCCGTGTCCTACAGCACCTTGGACCCGCCGGTCACCGTTCCCTTTGGCATCATCGCCGCGTCGGTCGAGCACGACCCGACGACGCAGTCGGACGGAAGGATCGGTGTGGTGACGGGAATCGAACGCGTAGGCGTGGTGGGCTCCGGACTGATGGGGGCGGGCATCGCCGAAGTCAGCGCTCGCAGTGGACTGGACGTCATCGTCTCGGAGGTCAGCGAGCAGGCCGCCGAAGCGGGTCGAGCCCGCATCACCAAGTCCCTGGACCGCGCCGTCGGCCGCGGCAAGCTCGCCGAAGCCGACCGGGACGCCGCGCTCGGCCGCCTCCGGTTCACCACCGAGCTCGCCGAACTCGCGGACCGCCAGCTCGTCATCGAGGCCATCGCCGAGAACGAGCAGCTCAAGACCGGGGTGTTCGCCGAACTCGACCGGGTCCTCACCGACCCGGACGCGATCCTCGCCTCCAACACCTCTTCGATCCCGATCGCGAAGCTCGCCGCCGCCACCTCGCGGCCCGCGCAGGTCATCGGCGTGCACTTCTTCAACCCGGTTCCGGTGCTCAAGCTCGTCGAACTGGTGCCCTCGCTGGTCACCTCCGAGGACACGGTGCGGCGGGCCGCCGAGTTCGCCACCGACGGGCTCGGCAAGCAGACCATCCGCGCCCAGGACCGCTCCGGGTTCGTGGTGAACGCGCTCCTGGTGCCGTACCTGCTCTCCGCGGTCCGGATGTTCGAGAGCGGCATCGCCGCGGCCGAGGACATCGACAACGGCATGGTGCTCGGTTGCGCCCACCCGATGGGGCCGCTGGCGCTGGCCGACCTGGTCGGCCTGGACACGCTCAAGGCGATCGCCGACTCGATGTACGACGAGTACAAGGAGCAGCTGTACGCGGCGCCGCCGCTGCTGCAGCGGATGGTGGACGCGGGGCTGTACGGCAAGAAGTCCGGCCGCGGGTTCTACGAGTACTCCTGAGCATCCGCCGCCGATCCTGCCGCGACGGGCCGGGCCGGCGGAACCTGACCGCCTGTCTCGCTACTTCTGCCGCGTAGTGGTCGGTGGCGGAACCTCAGCGGTTTCCTCGCCGCGGGATCGATGTCTGCTGTGTGTCCGGCACGCGGCGACATCGGTGTCCTCGCGAGGAAGTCGCTGAGAACCCGCCACGGTGCCGGGCGCGCGCCGCCGCGCAGCGGCTTCGCCGCCGGGTGGGACGAGGCGCCGGCCGGGGGCTGCGGGCTGCGGTGGGACCGGTGGTCGGGCCGCCCGGAGCCCCGGAGGTCAGCCGATGGTGCCGCGGAGTGCGGCGACCGCGTGGTCCCGGTGCTCGTCGAGCAGCGCGACCAGCCGCTCGGCCTCGCCCGCGGTGGCCGCGCGGAGGATCGCCTCGTGCTCGGCGCGCACCCGCTCCCGGTTCGCGCCCTCGTTGTAGTACACCGCCCGGTACGCGTCCGTCGCGTCCCACAGCGTGCGCACGATCCGCAGCAGCCGCGGCAGCCCGCACGGCTCCAGCAGCGCGAAGTGGAACCGGCGGTTCGCCGTGATCATGCCGACCAGGTCGTCCGCGTCCGCCGCGCGCTCCACGTCCCGCGCGGCCTCCTCGACCCGGTGCAGGTCCGCCTCCTCGAAGCGGCCCGCCGCGGCCTCGGCGGCCTCCGACTCCAGCAGCGCGCGCAGCCGGTACACCTCCAGCAGATCGTCCAGCGAGAGCTCGGCGACCGCGTAGCCGCGGTGCGGCCGGTAGACCACCTGGCCCTCCGCCTCCAGCGTCTTCAGCGCCTCCCGCAGCGGAACGCGGCTGACGCCGAGCTCCTGGGCGATCGCGTCCTGCCGGATCGGCCTGCCCGGGGCCAGCGAACCGGTGGTGATGGCCCGGCGCAGCGCGTCCAGCACGAACGCCTGCGTGGTCGGTGGCCGGTCGGTCCCGCGCAGGTCGTGCCAGCGCAGATCGGGCGGCGTCGGCGGGCGCGGATTCGGGTCTGCTGGCATCGGCTCCCGCCGGTTCGTCGTGCGGATGGTCCCGGGGCGCCCGGCCGTGCGATCACTCGTTCGAGAGGCGCGCAGCGTGTTGACCCGGCGTCCGATCACTGTATATTGGATCCAATCCGGGGAGAGCGCAACACGATTCGCCGCGCGTCCCAGGTGCCGGAATCCGGCCCGCGCGATCCGCGGCGCGGGCTCCGGTCCGGAAATCCCGTTGCCCGCGCGCGAACGCCGCCGCGTGGCTCGCCCGGCCCGAACGGGCCTGGAACCGGAAGGTGGGTCGGTGATGGGACGGGCACTGCCGCTGGACGGCATCGTGGTGGCGGACTTCAGCCGGGTGCTGGCCGGTCCGTACGCGACGATGGCGCTGGCCGACCTCGGCGCCACCGTGATCAAGGTGGAACGGCCCGGCACCGGAGACGACACCCGCGGCTGGGGTCCACCGTGGACCGACCGCGGCTCCGCCTACTTCGAGTCGGTCAACCGCAGCAAGCGCAGCGTGGTGCTCGACTTCGACGACGAACGGGACCGGGACGCGGCGCGGGAGCTCGTGCGGCGCGCCGACGTGCTGGTGGAGAACTTCCGGCCCGGCGTGCTGGACCGCTGCGGGCTCGACCCCGACGGCGCGCGCGAGCTCAACCCCGCGCTGATCTACGCGTCCGTCTCCGGTTTCGGCAGCGGCCCCGGCGCGGACCTGCCCGGCTACGACTTCGTGGTGCAGGCGGTCGGCGGGCTGATGAGCATCACCGGCGCACCCGACGGGCCGCCCACCAAGGTCGGGGTCGCCGTCGTCGACGTGCTCACCGGCAAGGACCTCGGGCTCGGCATCCTCGCCGCGCTGCGACAGCGCGATGCCACCGGGCTGGGGCAGCACATCGAGGTCAACCTGCTCTCCAGCCTGCTCGCCGCCCTCGTCAACCAGATGAGCGGCCTGCTCACCACCGGCATCGCGCCCGAGCGGATGGGCAACCGGCACCCCAGCATCGCCCCGTACGAGACGCTGCGCTGCGAGGACGGGCTGCTCGCGGTGGCCGTCGGCAACGACGCGCAGTTCCGCCGGTTCACCGACGCGCTCGGCCTGATCGGGCTGGCCGACGACCCGCGGTTCGCCGCCAACGCCGAACGCGTCGCGAACCGGACGGAACTCGTGCGGCGCCTGGAGAACGTGCTCGGCGCCCGGCGGGCGAGCGACTGGCAGGCTCGGCTGCACCGGGCCGGCATCGCCTGCGGGCAGGTCAACGACCTCTCGCACGCGGTGCACTACGCGGAATCGCTCGGCCTGCGCCCGGTGGTCGACCCCGGCGACGGGGGAGTGGCCCAAGCCCGGATGCCGATCGAGTTCTCCGACATCGACGTCGCCGATCCGCTCGCTCCGCCCCGCCTCGGCGAGCACACCGACGAGGTCCGCGGCTGGCTCGCCGCGGAACCGCACCCGCTGCCACCGCTGTCCGACGACCCAGCCCGAGGAGGCCACCGATGAGCGCCAAACCCGACTTCGATCCCCGTGATCCGCTGGGCATCGACGCCGAGCTGACCACCGAACAGCTCGCGCTGCGCGACAGCGTGCGAGCCCTCTGCCGGGACCTCGTGCAGCCGCACGTCGCCGACTGGTTCGAACACGGCGAGTTCCCGCAGGCCCGCGAACTCGCCCGCGAACTGGGCAAGCTCGGCGTGCTCGGCATGCACCTGGAGGGCTACGGCTGCGCGGGCGCCTCCGCCGTCGACTACGGCGTCGCCTGCGAGGAGCTGGAAGCCGCCGACTCCGGGCTGCGCTCGCTGGTGTCGGTGCAGGGCTCGCTGGCCATGTACGGCATCTGGCGCTGGGGATCCGAAGAGCACAAGCAGCAGTGGTTGCCGAAGATGGCCGCGGGCGAGGCCATCGGCTGCTTCGGCCTCACCGAACCCGACCACGGCTCGGACCCGGCGTCGATGACCACCCGCGCCCGGCGGGACGGCACGGACTGGGTGCTCGACGGCCGCAAGATGTGGATCACCAACGGAAGCATCGCCGACGTCGCCGTGGTGTGGGCGCAGACCGAGGAGGGCGTGCGGGGATTCGTCGTCCCCACCGACACCCCGGGATTCGCCGCACCGGAGCTGAAGAAGAAGCTGTCGCTGCGCGCCTCGGTGACCAGCGAGCTGGTGCTCGACGGGGTGCGGCTGCCGGACGCCGCGGCGCTGCCCGGAGCCGTGGGGCTGCGCGGGCCGCTGAGCTGCCTGAACGAAGCGCGCTACGGGATCGTCTGGGGCGCCACCGGCGCGGCCCGCAACTGCCTGGACACCGCGCTCGACTACGCGCGCAGCCGCGAGCAGTTCGGCAAGCCCATCGCCGGTTTCCAGCTCACCCAGCAGAAGCTCGCCGACATGGCGGTGCGGGTGCAGAACGCGCGGCTGCTCGCGTTGCACCTCGGCAAGCGCAAGGACGCCGGAACCCTGCTGCCGCAGCAGGTCAGCTTCGGCAAGCTCGACAACGTGCGCGGCGCGCTGGAAGTCGCCCGCAGCGCGCGGACCGTGCTCGGCGCCAACGGGATCTCGCTGGAATACCCGGTGATCCGGCACATGACCAACCTGGAATCGGTGCTCACCTACGAAGGAACCGGCGAGATGCACGCCCTGACCATCGGCCAAGCCCTCACCGGGAGCAACGCGTTCCGGTAGTGCGACGACGTCCCGGCCGGTCGTGACGCGTGATCAGGACCGGCCGGGCGATCAGCCGGGTCGGCTCACCAGATGGTGAAGCCGCCGTCGGCGACGACGTTGCTGCCGGTGACGAAGCTGCTGGCCTCGGACGCCAGGAACACCGCGACCGGGCCCAGCTCGTCCGGACGACCGGCGCGGCCCATCGGGGTCTGCTCCATCCAGCCGTTGAACCACTCCGGCTGGGTGTTCTGCACGCCCAGCAGCAGGTCGGTGCCGGTGTAGCCCGGCGAGATCGAGTTGACCCGGACGCCGCGGCGAGCCCACTCGCCGGCCAGGGACTTGGTCAACATGATCACGCCGGCCTTGGACGCGTTGTACGAGACCTGCGGCTGCGGGTGGTTCGAGATCATGCCCGACATCGAGGCGATGTTGATGATCGAACCGGACCCCTGGGCGAGCATCTGCTTGCCGACCTCGCGGGAGCAGTAGAACACCCCGTCCAGGTTCAGCCCGAGGACGCGGCGCCAGGACTCGTCGCTCATCTCCTCGGCGGGCTCGTTGCGCACCATGCCCGCGTTGTGCACGGACACGTCGATGCGGCCGTGGTCGGCCACGATCCGCGCCACCGCGTCGGCCACCGCGGCCGAGTCCGTCACGTCGAGCGGGAGGAAATCACCCTCGACCTGCTCGGCGGCGGCATTGCCGGTCTCCGGGTTGATCTCGCCGATCACCACGTGGGCGCCCGCCGACCGCAGCGCCTTCGCGATCTCCAGACCGATTCCCTGCCCGGCACCGGTCACCAGTGCCACTTTGTCCTGGAGGGAGAAAACCTCGGTACCCAACTCGTCACCTTCCCGAAAAACCGACCTGACGGGTGCAGCCTTGCACACGGTCGTCCCCGGTCGGCGCACCCCGCCGCAGATATCAAATACGCCCCGAGTTCGTGAGAAATTGCGGCGAGCGGGCCGCCGGGAGAACCGCGGAACGGACGTTCGCACTGATCACCGGCTCGGCGCCACCCCGGACTCGCGAATTCCCCCGCACCACCGGGAAATCGCGGAGCCACCGGAGCAGTGCGAGCGGAACACCGGAGCAGTGGCGCTGCGGCGTCGTGTCGCTGCGGGGCGCGGTGCTGCGGAGCTCGTGCCGCTGCGGGGCTTGTGGTGTTGCGGGGCTTGTGGTGTTGCGAGTCGCGCTGCCGCGGGGTGTAGCGCCGCGGCACCGCAGGGCTGCGGCAGTGCGGGCCTGCCGCGCTGCCACACTGCGGCACTGCGGGGTTGTGGGGTAGCGGCGCTTGGGGGTTGCGGCACTGGGGGGTGCGGCGCCCGCGCCACCGTGGCGCCGCGGCGCGGACTCAGGTCAACGGCGGCGGGAGCACGGTGTGCACCCAATCGCTCGCCTGCTCGTAGGCGTGGCCCAGCTGCAGCAGCGGCCACTCGCCGTGCCCCGGCCCGATGAGCTGCACCCCGGTGGGCAGTCCCGCGTCGTTGAACCCGGCGGGCAGGTTCAGCACCGGATGCCCCGACAGGGTCCACGGCACCGACGCCTCCATCCAGCGGTGGTAGGTGTCCATCGGGGTGCCGTCGATCTCCGCCGGCCAGCGCAGGCCCGCGTCGAACGGGAACACCTGGGTGCTGGGCGCGAGCAGGAAGTCGAAGCGGTCGAACAGGTCCGACACGGACTCCCGCCACGCGTCCCGCCCGGCGCGGGCCGCGGCGATGTCGCGCACCGTCAGCTCCAGGTAGCCCTCCGCCTCGTACCGCGCCTCCGGTTTCATCCGGGCGCGGGCGGTGGGGGAGCGGTAGACCTCGTGCAGCCCCTCGCCGATCATCCAGCGCCGCCACAGCAGGAACGTCTCCCACGCCTGCTCCACGGGCAGCCGCGGCGCCGGTTCCACCACGCAGCCCAGCTGCTCGAACAGCCGAGCCGCGTCCCGGCACAGGTCCAGCACGCCCGGCTCGGTCGGCAGGTAACCGTCGAAGTCCCCGATCCAGCCGATGCGCAGCCCCGCCACGTCGCGGCGTGGCGATTCGGCGAACAGCGCCGGATCCTGCGGCAGGCTCAGCGGTGCTCGCTCGTCCGGACCGGCCACGGTGGACAGCAGCATCGCCAGGTCCCGGATGGTGCGCGCCATCGGCCCCACCACCGACGGTTCGGCGACGAACCCGGGACCGGGCACCCGGCCGAACCCGGGCCGCAGCGACAGCACGTTGCAGAACGCGGCGGGCGTCCGCAGCGAGCCCATGAAGTCGCTGCCGTCGGCGACCGGCAGCATCCGCATCGCCAGCGCCGCCGCGGCCCCACCGCTGCTGCCGCCCGCGATGCGGGACAGGTCGTACGGGTTGGTGGTGGTGCCGAACAACGAGTTGAACGTGTGCGAGCCGAGCCCGAACTCGGGGACGTTCGTCTTGCCCACCACGATCGCGCCCGCCGCCTTCATCCGGCGCACGAACGGCGCGTCCGCGGCGGCGGGTTCCGGGCGTTCGAAACCGGCCGTGGTGGGGAATCCGGCCGCGTCGCTGAGGTCCTTCACCGCGATCGGGAACCCGTGCATCCACCCGGAGTACTCGCCGCGGTCCAGCTCGGCGTCCCGGGCGCGGGCCTGCGCGAGCACGTCCTCCTCGTCGGCGCGCGACACGATGGCGTTGACCAGCGGGTTGAACCGGTCGATCTGGGTGAGGAACGCTTCGGCGACCTGCACGCAGCTCAGCTCGCGCTGCCGGATCGACCAGGACAGCTCGACCGCGTCGAGCCGCACCGGCTCGGGCACGTTCGCCGACGGGATTCCGCTCAACTCGGCGCCCACCCGGCCCGCCTCCAGTCCGCGTCCACACGTGGCCGTCGATGGCCACCTGATCGACCGTGGCGGCTGGCGGACGCGACGTCAAGACGGCGGACGAGCGCATTCGCGTGGTGCCCGGAGGTATGCGTCACGTTAGCGTTGCTAAACGGTTCGCCGGTTCACACGCTGGTAGCGGGCTTGCCCACCCGCGGCGGCCGACGAACGGAGGCGGATCGATGGCGGCAGCGGTGGTCGGTGGCGGTCCCCTGCGAGCGCGCCAGGTCGGGCCCGCGCGAGTGCTCGCCTCGGTGGCGGCGGTCGTCACCGTCGGCGTGTTCCCGGTGTTCCTCGTCGGCGGGCTCGGCGTGCAGCTGCAGCGGGAACTCGGTTTCGGCGCCGCGCTGCTGGGCGGAGCGGCCGCCGCGTTCTTCGCCGTCGCCGCGCTCGCCTCCCGCTTCATGGGCTGGGTGGTGGAGCGCATCGGTTCCCGGCTGGGCATGCGGCTGGGTGCCGCGGGCAGCGCCGTGTGCCTGCTGGGGATCAGCGCGGTGCACGACGCGGGCTGGCTGCTGGTGCTGCTGTGCCTGTCCGGGCTGCCGAACTCGCTGGCGCAGCCCGCCGCGAACCTGCTGATCACGCAGGGCGTGCCCGCGCACCGGCGCGGCATGGGCTTCGGCGTGAAGCAGTCCTCGATCCCGCTGGCGACGCTGCTGGCCGGGGCGGCGGTGCCCGCGATCGCGCTGACCATCGGCTGGCGCTGGGTGTTCGTGTTCGCCGGGGTGATCGGGCTGCTGGCGGCGCTGTTCGTGCCGTCGCTGCCGCAGGCGGAGCGCTCCGCCCGGCCCGCGGCCGCCGAGTCCGGTGGCGAGTCCCGGTTCGTGGCGCTGCTGCTGATCGCCATCGCGGGCGGGCTCGGTTCGGCCGCGGCCAACGCGCAGGGCGCGTTCGTGACCACCACCGCGGTGGACGTCGGGTTCAGCCCGTCGGCCGCGGGCCTGGTGCTGTCGCTGGCCTCGGCGGCCGGGCTGACGATCCGGCTGCTGGCCGGGGTGGTCGCGGACCGCTGGGCGGTGAACCTGCTGCGGGTCATCACGATCATGCTGGTCGTGGGGTCGCTGGGGTACGCGCTGATGGCCACGGGCTCGATGTCGCTGTTCCTGATCGGCGTGTCCATCGGGTTCGGCGCGGGGTGGGCGTGGCCGGGGCTGCTCAACTTCTCCGTCGCCAAGATCGCCCCCGACCGGGTGGCGAGCGCGACCTCGTTCACCCAGACCGGCATCTACTTCGGCGGCAGCGCGGGGCCGCTGCTGTTCGGGTTCCTCGGCGAGCACGCGGGACTCGGCACGGCGTGGCTGGCGGCGGGAGCGGCCGCGGTCCTCGCCGGAATCCTGCTCCTCTTCGTCCGTCCTGCTTCCAGGTGAGCTGCCTGTTCTCCGACTCCTGGGTACCTCACTGACTGTCCCGCTGCTTCTGCCGCGTCGTGCTCGGGTGGCGGAACCTCAGCGGTTTCCGCGCTGCGGGATCGCTCCGCCACACGTGACATCGCTGTCCTCGCGAGGAAGCCGCTGAGAACCCGCTGCGGTGCCGGTGGCGTGCGTGGTCGTCGGCTCGGCGGCTCCGCCGCTGACGGGGAACCGATCAGCGCGCCGCGCAGGTTAGCGGAGTGGAAGTCGGGCGAGTGGCCGAGCCGCTCGACGCGGATGGGCCGGTGGCGCGGGTCAGGGTTTGCGGGCGACGCCGCCGTGGAGGATGCGGTAGCGGGGGTGGCGGTGCGGGGGCTGGTCCGGTTCGGGTCGCCAGTCGCCGATGTAGCAGGTGCCGGGCGGCTGCCGCTCGAACGCGCCGAAGCACTCGGTGAGCCACTCGACGGGGCGCGCCACCACCGGGTCGGCCGTCTCCTCGTAGAACGCGGCGAGCAGGTTCATCGGCTCGGGTTCCTCGCTGGCGCACAGGTGGGAAAGCACGAGCGCGCTGCCGGGGGCCACCGCGTCCTGGTAGGCGCGCACCAGCCGCATCGGATCGTCGTCGTCGGGGACGAAGTGCAGCACCGCGGACATCACCAGCGCCACCGGCTCGGAGAAGTCGATCAGGCTCGCGGCCGCGGGGGAACCGAGCACCACATCGGGCTCGCGGATGTCGGCGCGGATGATCGCGGCCCGCGGTTCGGCGTCGAGCAGCGGCCTGCTGTGCGCGACGGTGAGCGGCTCGTTGTCCACGTACAGCACGCTGAACCGGCGGGTGCGGCGGGCGGCGACCTCGTGCACGTGCCCGATGGTCGGTATCCCGGAGCCGAGTTCGAGGAACTGCCGCACGCCGCGCGCCAGCAGGTGTTCCACGGTGCGCCGCAGGAACGCCCGGTTGTCCCGGAACACCCCGGCCACCCCGGGCATCGCGGTCTGCAACCGCTCGGCGAACTCGCGCTCCACGCCGAAGTTGTGGCCACCGCCGAGGAACGCGTCGTAGATCCGCGCCGCGCAAGGCCGGTCGATGTCCATTTCCCTGGACAACAGGCGTTGCGCGTCGACCATGATGTGCTCCTCGTTCCTCCGTCGGCGACACCGTACAGTAGTCGTCGGTTCACGCACCGTGTCGAAGAGGGGCGGGCCCGAGTGGGACCCTCCCAGACGGAACCGCAGTCGAGCACCCGGTGGCTACGGCCGATCGGGGGGTATGGTCGTGATCGTCTACAGATGCCGGTATGCGCATTTCCGGCCCTGTTCGCGAGAGCGCCCGCAGCCGGGTGAATGCGGCTGTTCGGGCGGCGGAAAACCCACTCCTGGAGGTGTACGTGTCCGAGGTTCGCGCCGTCGTGGCGACCGGCAAGGGAGCGCCCGTCGAGGTCACCACCATCATCGTTCCTGATCCGGGTCCGGGTGAGGCGGTGGTGCGGGTGCAGGCGTGCGGGGTGTGCCACACGGATTTGCACTA
>NZ_JBEYUS010000018.1:0-86076 GCF_040643635.1 Saccharopolyspora sp. NPDC047091 | reverse complement strand
GGGGGCGGGGGGCCCACCCCCCCCCCCCCACCGGAGGTCGTGCCGGACTACCCGATCTCGGCGATCAGGTCGCCGCCCTCCACCTGCTGCACCCGGCCGATGGCGAGCCGCTTGACCTGGCCCGCCTGCGGTGCGGTGATCGCGGCCTCCATCTTCATGGCCTCGATCGTCGCGATGGTCTGCCCGGAGGCGACCTCGTCGCCTTCGGCGACGGCGAGCGTGACCACCCCGGCGAACGGGGCGGGCACGTGGCCGGGGTTGCCGCGGTCGGCCTTCTCCGCCACCGGCAGGTCGGTGGCCACCGAGCGGTCCCGCACCTGGATGGGCCGCAGCTGGCCGTTGAGGATGGCCATCACGGTGCGGATGCCGCGCTCGTCGGGCTCGCTGATCGCTTCGAGGCCGATGAGCAGCCGCACGCCCGGTTCGAGGTCGACCGAGTACTCCTCGCCGGGCCGCAGCCCGTAGAAGAAGTCCTTGCTGCGCAGCAGCGAGGTGTCCCCGTAGGCCTCGCGGTGCTCGGTGAACTCCTTGGTGGGCTTGGCGAACAGCAGCCGGTTGAGGGTGCCGCGGCGGTCGTCCTCCAGCCCGGTGCGGTCCTCCGCGGTGAGCTCGGCGACCTTCCGGCCCCCGGTGCGCCCCTCCAGCGCGCGGGTGCGGAACGGCTCCGGCCAGCCCGCGGGCGGCTCGCCCAGTTCCCCTTGCAGGAAGCCGATGACGGAGTCCGGGATGTCGAACTTGCGCGGCTCCGCCTCGAAGTCGGCGGGGTCGACGCCGGCACCGACCAGGTGCAGCGCGAGATCGCCGACGACCTTCGAGGACGGGGTGACCTTGACGAGCCTGCCGAGGATCCGGTCGGCGGCCTCGTACATGGCCTCGATCTCCTCGAACTTGTCGCCGAGGCCGAGCGCGACGGCCTGGGTGCGCAGGTTCGACAGCTGCCCGCCGGGGATCTCGTGCCGGTACACGCGGCCGGTGGGCGCGGCCAGGCCCGCCTCGAACGGCTGGTAGACCTTGCGCACCGACTCCCAGTACGGCTCCAGGTCGCACACCGAGCGCAGGTCGAGCCCGGTGGCCCGGTCGGTGTGGTCGGTGGCGGCGACCACCGAGGACAGCGCGGGCTGCGAGGTGGTGCCCGCCAGCGAGGCCGCGGCCCCGTCGACCGCGTCCACCCCGGACTGCACCGCCGCCAGGTAGGTGGCCAGCTGCCCGCCCGGCGTGTCGTGGGTGTGCAGGTGCACCGGCAGGTCGAACTCGCGGCGCAGCGCGGTGACGAGCTCGGCGGCGGCGGGCGCGCGCAGCAGCCCGGCCATGTCCTTGATGGCCAGCACGTGCGCCCCGGCCTCCACGATCCGCTCGGCCAGCCGCAGGTAGTAGTCCAGCGTGTAGACCTTCTCGGCCGGGTCCAGCAGGTCACCGGTGTAGCAGAGCGCCACTTCGGCGACGGACCTGCCGGTGTCCCGGACCGCCTGGATGGCGGGGCGCATCTGCTCGACGTCGTTGAGCGCGTCGAAGATGCGGAAGATGTCGATACCGGTGTCGGTGGCCTCCTGCACGAAGTGCTCGGTCACCTCGGTCGGGTAAGGCGTGTAGCCGACGGTGTTGCGCCCGCGCAGCAGCATCTGCAGGCAGATGTTCGGCACCGCTTCGCGCAGCTTCGCCAGCCGCTCCCACGGGTCCTCGGCGAGGAACCGCAGCGCCACGTCGTAGGTGGCGCCGCCCCAGCACTCCAGGGACAGCAGCTCCGGCGTCATCCGCGCCACGTGCGGGGCGACGGCCAGCAGGTCCTTGCTGCGCACCCGGGTCGCCAGCAGCGACTGGTGGGCGTCGCGGAAGGTGGTGTCGGTGACGCCGACGGCGTCGGACTCCCGCAGCCAGCGGGCGAAGCCCTCCGGGCCGAGTTCGGTGAGCCGCTGCTTGGAGCCGTCCTGCGGCGGGGCGCTCAGGTCGACCTCGGGCAGCTTGAACACCGGGTCGGCGGCGGTGGGGCGCGGCCCGTTGGGCTGGTTCACCGTCACGTCGGCCAGGTAGTTCAGCAGCCGCGTCCCGCGGTCGGCGGAGTGCCGCGCGGTCAGCAGGTGCGGGCGTTCCTCGATGAACGAGGTGGTGACCCGGCCGCCCGCGAAGTCGTCGTCCTCCAGGACCGCCTGCAGGAACGGGATGTTCGTGGCCACGCCGCGGATGCGGAACTCGGCGAGGGCGCGCCGGGCGCGGGCCACGGCGGTGCCGAAGTCGCGGCCGCGGCAGGACAGCTTCACCAGCATCGAGTCGAAGTGCGGGCTGATGCTGGTGCCCGCGAACGCGGTGCCGCCGTCGAGCCGGATGCCCGCGCCGCCCGGCGAGCGGTAGGCGCTGATCATGCCGGTGTCCGGCCGGAACCCGTTGGTGGGGTCCTCGGTGGTGATGCGGCACTGCAGCGCGGCGCCGCGCAACCGCACCGAGTCCTGCGTCATGCCCAGGTCGGCGAGGGTCTCGCCCGCGGCGATGCGGATCTGGGACTGCACGAGGTCGGCGTCGGTGACCTCTTCGGTGACGGTGTGCTCGACCTGGATGCGCGGGTTCATCTCGATGAACACGTGCCTGCCCTGCTCGTCGACGAGGAATTCGACGGTGCCCGCGTTCACGTATCCGATCTTGCGGGCGAAGGCGACGGCGTCGGCGCAGATGCGTTCGCGCAGTTCGGGGTCGAGGTTCGGGGCGGGCGCGATCTCGATGACCTTCTGGTGCCGCCGCTGCACCGAGCAGTCCCGCTCGAACAGGTGGATCACTTCGCCGGTCGCGTCGGCGAGGATCTGCACCTCGATGTGCCGCGGGTTCACCACGGCCTGCTCCAGGAACACCGTGGGGTCGCCGAAGGCGGATTCGGCTTCCCGCATCGCGGCTTCCAGGGCTTCGCGGAGCCCGTCGAACTCGGCGACGCGGCGCATCCCGCGGCCACCGCCACCGGCGACGGCCTTCACGAACACCGGGAACGGGATCGTCTCGCCGACCGACATCAGCTCGTCGATGTCCGACGAGGGCGCGGAGGAGTCGAGCACCGGTACGCCGGCTTCGCGGGCCGCGGCCACCGCGGTGGCCTTGTTCCCGGCCATCTCGAGGATCTCGTGGCTCGGCCCCACGAAGGTGATGCCCGCGTCGTGGCAGGCCTTCGCCAGGTCCGGGTTCTCGGAGAGGAACCCGTAACCGGGGTAGACGGCGTCGGCGCCCGCGGTCTGCGCCGCCTTGATGACCTCGTCCACGGAGAGGTAGGCGCGCACCGGGTGCCCTGGTTCGCCGATCTCGTAGGACTCATCGGCTTTCAAGCGGTGCAGCGAGTTGCGGTCTTCGTGCGGGAACACCGCGACGGTGCCCGCGCCGAGCTCGTAGCCCGCGCGGAAGGCTCGGATCGCGATTTCGCCACGGTTGGCGACGAGGACCTTGCGAAACATGCCGGCTACCTCCTGGACAGGTGTCGGACGGTCCCGAAACGGTACCGCGAAAATTCCGCCTGACGAGAGAATCATGGGGTGACCCACGTCATCCGACCGTAATGACCTGCGAGGACGTCGAGGCCGCACAAGACCTGCGGAAAAGAAAAATCCTCGATTTTCCCGATCCGGCAAGATCGGGAACATGATCCACCGCTCCGGCCGGGCCACGCCACCACTGGACCACCCCGCGGCCGGGACCGCCGGGTGGCGCCGGTCAGCTCTTCTCGAGGTAGCCGGCGCGGCCCTCGTCGACGACCTCGCCGACCATCCGCGCCAGGCCCGGGTGCGCACGCAGCGACGGATCATCGGCGACGTAGCGCTGCGCGGCATCCCTCGCCTCGGCGATGACGTCCTCATCACGCAGCAACGACAACATCTTGAGCCCCGAACGACGACCGGACTGCGCAGCACCGAGCACATCACCCTCGCGACGCAGCTCCAAGTCCAACCGAGCCAATTCGAAACCGTCCGTGGTGGACGCGACCGCGTCCAGCCGGTCCCGGGTGGAGGTGCCCGCCATCGCCTCGCTCACCAGCAGGCACAGCCCGGGGGCCGAGCCGCGGCCGACGCGGCCGCGCAGCTGGTGCAGCTGGCTCACCCCGAACCGGTCCGCGTCCATGATCACCATGACGGTCGCGTTGGGCACGTTCACGCCGACCTCGACGACGGTGGTGGCCACCAGCACGTCCAGCTCGCCCGCGGCGAACGCGCGCATCACCGCGTCCTTGTCGTCGGCGGCGAGCCTGCCGTGCAGCACGCCCAGCCGGAGCCCGGACAGCGGGCCGGTGCTCAGCCGCTCGGCCACGTCTAGCACCGCCAGCGGCGGGCGGCGCTCGTCGGTGCCGGCGCCCGCGTCCTCCGGTTCTTCCACCCCGTCGTCGGTGCGCGGCTTCTTCTTCCCCTTCTTCGGCGGGTTCTGCTCGTCGTCGCCGATGCGCGGGCACACCACGTACACCTGGTGCCCGGCGGCGACCTCCTCCCGGACGCGCTGCCACGCCCGGTCCAGCCACGCCGGTTTCTCCGCCACCGGCACCACGCTGGTGCTGATCGGCGAGCGGCCGCTGGGCAGTTCGCGCAGCGCGGAGGTCTCCAGGTCGCCGTACACGGTCATCGCGACGGTCCGCGGGATCGGCGTCGCGGTCATCACCAGCACGTGCGGCGCGGATTCGGAGCCGCCGCGGGCCCGCAGCGCGTCCCGCTGCTCCACGCCGAAGCGGTGCTGCTCGTCGACGACGACGAGGCCCAGGTCGGCGAACGACACCCGGTCCTGGATCAGCGCGTGCGTGCCGACGACGATGCCCGCTTCGCCGGACGCGGCCTCCAGCAGTGCCTTCTTCCGCGCGGCGGCGGGCAGCGAACCGGTGAGCAGGGTGATGCGGGTGGCCCGCTCGGGGGCGCCGAGCTCACCCGCGGTGCTCAGGTCGCCGAGCAGTTCCGCGAGGGACCGGGCGTGCTGGGCGGCGAGCACCTCGGTGGGGGCGAGCATCGCGGCCTGCCGTCCGGCGTCGACGACCTGCAGCATGCCGCGCAGCGCGACGACGGTCTTGCCGGAACCCACTTCCCCCTGCACCAGCCGGTTCATCGGCTGCTCGGCCGCGAGGTCGGCGGCGATCTCGGTGCCGATCTCGGCCTGCCCGGCGGTCAGCTGGAACGGGAGCCTGCCGTCGAAGTCGGCGAGCAGCCCGTCCTCGCGGCGCGGGCACGCCGGGGCCGGGTTCTCGTGCGCCGATTCGCGCAGCCGCGCCAGCACCAGCTGCACCGCCAGCGCCTCGTCCCACTTGAGCCGGTTCTGCGCGGCGGCGACCTCGGCGTGGTCCTTCGGCCGGTGGATCTTGCGCAGCGCGGTCTCCAGGCCCAGCAGGCGGTGCTCGGCGCGCAGCTCCTCCGGCAGCGGATCGTCCGCGCCGTCCCAGGTGTCGAGCACCTGGCGCACGCAGCGGGCGAGGGACCAGGACGGGAGTCCCTGCGCGGACGGGTAGACGGGGATCAGCGCGCCCGCGAACTCCTCCACCGCCGAACCGGCCTGGTCCGGGTCGTCCGAGTCGAACAGCTGGTACTCGGGGTGGGACAGCTGGAACGAGCCGCGGTAGGCGGTGACCTTCCCGGCGAACATGCCCTGCCTGCCCGGCAGCAGTTCCCGCTCCCGCCAGGCCTGGTTGAAGAACGTGCAGGTCAACGAGCGGTGCCCGTCGGTGATGCGGGCTTCCACGATGGTGCCGCGGCGGGAACGCATGCTGCGCTTGGAGACGCGGTCCACCTTCGCCAGCACCGTCACGTGCTCGTCGAGCTCCAGCCCGGCGATGGCGGTCAGCTCCCCGCGTTCGGCGTAGCGGCGCGGGTAGTGCCGCAGCAGGTCGCCCACAGTGGACAGTCCGAGCGAGGATTCGAGCGCCTCCCCCGTCTTCGCGCCCAGCACCCGGTCGAGCCCCGTCTCCGAAGTGGTCATGCCGCCCTGCCCGTGTCGCCCGTGCACCGCCGTACCCGCTCCGAAGTTATCGGACGGGGGCGTCACCCGGGCGGACCGGTGCGCCGAACGGGCACCGCGCCGCGCCGGTTTTCCCGCTGCGGCACGGAGAACTCCGCCCGCCCCGGTGCCCGCCGAGCCGCGCACCGGGCGGAAGACCGCTCCCGTGCGTCGACGCAGGGCCTACTCGACGCCGAGCAGCAGCGCGGCGGGCAGCGCACCCGCCGGGTAACAGGCGCACTCCACTTCGGGGCGGTTCCGGGCGAGGTGCTCGACGATCCGGTCCGCGGCCGCCGCCGGCGCGCGATCGCCCACCAGCACCGTCACCAGCTCGCCGCCCGCGGTGAGCATCCGGTCCACCAGATCCCGCGCCACGTCGAGGAAATCGCGGCCCACCAG
This sequence comes from Saccharopolyspora sp. NPDC047091, assembly GCF_040643635.1. Classification (NCBI taxonomy): domain Bacteria; kingdom Bacillati; phylum Actinomycetota; class Actinomycetes; order Pseudonocardiales; family Pseudonocardiaceae; genus Saccharopolyspora; species Saccharopolyspora sp. NPDC047091. The sequence continues at coordinate 79,746 of NZ_JBEYUS010000018.1, read as the reverse complement.
CACCACCTCGCCGTCCACCAGGCCCAGCACGTCACCGGGCGCGCAGCGGCCCACCCAGGTGAGCGCCTCCGATTCGGCGATGCGGAGTTCCCCGCGCCGGGTCGCGGCGGCGGCTTCGGCCATCACCACCGCGTCGTCGGCGCTGCGCCGCGCCGGGTCGTGCACGGCGAGCGCGGCGAGGCCCTGCACCGGCGACGCGGTGGGCACCACCACGACGTCCCGGCCGTCGCGCACGGCGCGCTTGGCGGCCAGCTCGGCCCGTTCGGTGATGGTCTCCCCGTTGGGCAGCAGCACCACGTGCGCGGCGCGGGTCCGCTCGATCGCCGCGACCAGGTCGGACACCTGCGGGTCCGCGTCCCCCAGCGGGAGCACCTCGGCCCCTTCGCCGCGGAACAGCTCGGCGAGCGCCTCGCCCGCGACGCAGGCCAGCACCGCCTGACCGACCGGATGCGCGACGGCCTGATCGGCGAAGCGCTGCACCCGGATGCGGCTGGGCCTGCCGGTCTCCACGCCCGCTTCGATCGCGCCACCGATGTCGTCGCAGTGCACGTGCACCGCCCACGCGCCCGAGCCGTCGCCGACCACGGACACGCAGTCGCCGAGCTCGCCGAGCGCGGTGCGCAGCCGATCGACGCCGTCCGGTTCGGCCTCCGCGAGCAGGTACATCACCTCGTACGCGTAACCGCCCTGCTCGGCGGGCACGGTGACGTCGCCGGCGGGCGGTTCCGGCGCGAGCCGGAGTCCGTCGTGCACCACCGCGTGCAGCGCGTCCAGCAGGACCACCAGGCCTCGGCCGCCCGCATCGACCACGCCCGCGGCGGCCAGCGCGGGCAGCTGGCCGGGGGTTCGCGCCAGCGCCTCGATCGCCGCGGCGGTGGCGGCGCGCACCACCTCGCCCAGCTCGTCGCCGACGGTGCCGGTCCCGTCCGCGGCGGCGCGCAGCACCGAGAGCATGGTGCCGTCCACCGGTTCCGCGATCGCCTCCGCGGCGAGGTCGGACGCCTGGTGCAGCGCGGCCCGCAACGCCGCACCGTCCATCGAGGTCGCCGACCGCAGCTCCGCGGCCACGCCCCGCAGCACCTGGGAGAGCAGCATCCCGGAGTTCCCGCGCGCCCCGGCGACCGCGCCCGCGGCGAGCGCGCCGAGCACCTCGCCCAGCACGCCGGGGCCGTCCGCCACCTCCGCCAGCGCCGAGCGCATGGTGTGCAGCAGGTTCGTCCCGGTGTCGCCGTCGGCCACCGGGTACACGTTGATCCGGTCCAGCGCCGCCCGGTCCCGCTCCAGCGCGGCCACCGCTTCCCGTGCCCAGCTCCGGGCCGCCTCCGCGCCGAACACCGGCGCCTTCGGACTTCCCACCACATCGCGAAGCCTAGGCCAACGGTCCCGCGCCGAGCCCGCGCCCGACACGCGGTGCCGGGACCGCCCGGCGGTGCCCGAGCCCCCGGCCGGAACGCGCGGCCGAGCTCCCGGCTGCACCGCATGTCAGGGGCCGCCGGGGCCGTTCGGGGCGTGGGGTAGGCTTATCGGGTCCCGGGTGGCGATGACCCAGGGCACCCGTAAGGCATGCAGGTCCGAACCGGCTTCGCGCCGGGAGGAGATCGCCGGTTCCTGGCGAGCAGCAAGCCCAGCGGTACGTGGTCCGGCCGGCTCAGCGGGCTGGATCCCCAAGCGGGCAGCGCTCGCGTGGACTCATCGCCGCAACCGAACTCAGGCTTCCCCGCCGCAGGCGTGGGAGGACGTCGAACGCAAAGTTAAGGGGTGTCTGACGTGGCTGCCGTCTGCGACGTCTGCAGTAAGGGTCCGGGCTTCGGTAACTCGGTCTCGCACTCCCACCGGAAGACCCGTCGCCGGTGGAACCCGAACATCCAGACCGTGCACGCCAAGATCGGTCTGTCGCAGCGCAAGCGCATGAACGTGTGCACCTCCTGCCTGAAGGCCGGCAAGGTCACGCGCGGCTGACAAGCCTGCCGCTCGCGCCGAACCCCGGGACGCACCGACGTCCCGGGGTTTTTGCGCGCCGCGACACGGGTCGCCCGGCTCGGCTGGTCGCTCGCCTCGGCTGATCGGGCGGCTCCGCTGAGGCGGGTCCGCTGATCAGGAAGCTGCGGCGATCGGGCGGGCCACTGATCGGGCGGCTCCGCTGGTGGAGGGGTTCCGCTGGCAGCTCCGCTGAGCGGGCGGCTCCCATGATGAAGCGGGCCACTGGTCAGGCGGCTCCGCTGGTGGAGGGACTCCGCTGATCGCGCCGGTCCCGCACCTGCGCGCGACCAGATGATCAGGGGTGGTGGTGCCGCCAGTGCGGGCCGATCTTCGCCCACTCCTCTTCCCACGCGGCGAGCCGCCGCTTGACGACGTACCAGCGCGCGGCGGCGAACAGCCCGCCGAGCACCGCACCCGAACCGAGCAGCACCGCGGCGCCCGCGGTCCCCGCCGCCTGGGTGGCCTCGGAGCGGGTGCGCGGCGGCGGTACCGGCCGGTCCTGCGGGTCCACCCAGATCGGCACCGAGTCCGCCAGCTGCGTCCCGGTGGGCACCTCGATCACCGCCACGTGCTCCGCTTCGGCGCCCCACCCGACGGCGACGGAGCGCACGACGGCCGCATCATCACCGGGCACGGCGGAGAGCACGCGGGCCGTGACCTGGTGCCGATCGACGTGTTCGGCGTTCACCTGCGCCAAGTGGTCCCGCAGCACCGCCTGGGACGCGATGAACGAGCAGAGCAGCACCACCATCGCCGCCGCCGAGAGCACCAGCAGCGCGACGGGTTCGAACAGGTCGGTCCGGCGCCGCAGCGGGTTGGCACCGGGCCACACTCCGCGCCGCAGCCGCGCCAGGACTCCTCCACTGACCGGGCCGGCACCCATGACGAGCCTTCTTCCGTCGGCGAGCACAAGTCCACCGCAGGCATCGAATGTACGACCGGCGTCCGGCGAAGGCCATCCGCCGAAACGGGAGGTGGGGCGGCCGCGTCCTGATCACCGTGCGTTGCGCCGAGGCGCACGTCGGAGCACGCCGGCACGGGAGCCGATGGGGCTCCCGGCGGGTGATCGGAGCAGGTGGCGAAGGCCCTGCGCGCGGTGCGGCGGGCTACCAGCCGGGACGGACGACCGCACGCGCGAACTCAGGTCCGCGCGGCGGGCGGGACCGAGATCGTCACAGTCCGTCAGCGACGACTTCTCCGGGGACGACCGGCAGAGCCGACCACCGGGGGCCGGCCACCGGACGCGATCGTCGGGCGCCGACGGTCAGGGGCCGATCGTCAGGGGCCGGCCGTCGAGGGCCGGCCGTCAGGCACCGACCATCGGGCGCCGAACGTGACGGGCGGCGGACCGTGGGGGCGAACTGCGGGCGGCGGACCATCGGGCGGCGAACGTCGGACACCGCCCCTCAGGGCAGCTTCCAGTCGACCGGTTCGGCGCCCGCCCGCTGCAGGATCTCGTTGGCCCGGCTGAACGGCCGGGTGCCGAAGAAACCGCGGTCGGCGGACATCGGGCTCGGATGCACCGATTCGATGGTCTCGACGCCGGGCATCATCACCCGGGTGCTGCGGGCGTCGTTGCCCCAGAGGATGGCGACCATCGGCTGATCGCGGGCGGCGAGCGCCCGGATCGCCTGCTCGGTGACCGCTTCCCAGCCCTTCCCGCGGTGCGAGGCGGGCTTGCCGGGCTGCACGGTGAGCGCGCGGTTCAGCAGCAGCACCCCGTGCTCGCTCCACGGCGTCAGGTCACCGCTGGTGGGCGTCGGATGCCCGAGGTCGGAGCAGTACTCCCGGAAGATGTTGATCAGGCTCTTGGGCGGCCGCACGCCCGGCGCCACGGAGAAGCTGAGCCCGACCGGGTGCCCGGGCGTCGGGTACGGGTCCTGGCCCACGATGAGCACCCGCACGTCGCGGAACGGCTGCCGGAAGGCGCGGAGCACGTCGTCGCCCGCGGGCAGGTACTGCCGCCCGGCGGCGACCTCGGCGCGCAGGAAGTCGCCCATCGCGGAGATCCGGTCGGCGACGGGTTCCAGCGCCTCGGCCCAACCGGCTTCGACGACCTCGTGCAGCGGACGTGCCATGGTCGCGCACTCTAGCGAGCGGCCTTGATCCACTGCTCGCCGCCCCGGCGGGCTCCGCCGCCGGAGGGCCGACGTGTTGTGCCCCACACTGCGGGGCGTCATCATCGATCCGGCCGCGAGCCATTCCTCCGGTCCAACGACCACGATCGCCATAACCGGCTGTGACCAGCGTTTCGACCGCCGCCACCCCCTCGGTCACGGCAGGCCACAAAGCGACTGCGGGGCGCCGCATTAGGCACGACGACAATTATCGAAACGGACACAAGTAGCCGTTTTGGTGGCCAGGAGGGAGCCGCTGGGCTAAGTTCCTGAGTACTCCAAACGTGTTCACACACCGTGGACGGCACGACCCGGAGGTGGCACACACCCTCATGACTGCACAGGAAACGGAAGAGCTCACCCCGGAACGGCGATCACTGCTCCGGCGGGCGGTCGGCGCCGCGGCAATCGGGAACACGACGGAGTGGTACGACTTCGGCGTGTACGCCTACGTCGCCGTCTACGTGGGCGAGCAGTTCTTCCCCGGACCGTGGGCAACGGTCTCCGCATTCGGCGTATTCGCGATCTCGTTCCTGCTGCGTCCCCTGGGGAGCATGTTCTTCGGTCCACTGGGGGACCGCATCGGGCGCCAAAAGGTGCTGGCGATCACGATCCTGCTGATGTCCGGTTCGACATTCGTGCTCGGCTGCCTGCCGAACTACGACACGATCGGACTTCTCGCACCTGTTCTGCTGTTGTTGTGCCGGATGGTGCAAGGGTTCTCGACCGGCGGTGAATACGGTGGCGCGGCCACCTACATCGCCGAGTACGCACCGAACCGGAAACGCGGTTTTTACGGCAGTTGGCTTGAATTCGGCACGCTTGCGGGATTCGGTCTCGGCGCACTGGTGCCGACCATCCTGATCCTCACGCTGCCTGCGGAATCGATGGCTTCGTGGGGTTGGCGAGTCCCGTTCCTGCTGGCCGGACCGCTCGGCCTGATCGGGCTTTACCTGCGGTCGAAGCTGGAGGACACTCCCGCGTTCAAGAACCTGGAGCAGAGCGACAACCTGGCCCGTTCACCGCTGAAGTCCCTGGTGCGCGAGTACTGGCGGCCGCTGCTGATCCTGATGGGCGTCGTGGTGCTCATCAACGTGGCGAACTACACGATCCTGACCTACATGGAGAGCTACCTGACCGACACCTTGCAGATCCCGGAAGGCCGGGAGTACGAGGTGCTGGTGCCGCTGCTCCTGGTGGTGGCGCTGATGATGGCGGCGATCACGCCGGTCGGCGCGCTGTCGGACCGGATCGGGCGGAAGCCGCTGTTCCTCTCGGCGGCGATCTGCTTCATCGTGCTGCCGTACCCGGCGTTCCTGCTGATCTCGCAGGGCACGATGCTCACCACGATGCTGGGGCTGGCGCTGCTCGGCGTGGGCCACCTGCAGCTGATCGGGCCGCTGGCGGCGACGCTTCCCGCGATGTTCCCGACGAAGGTGCGGTACGCGGCGTTCAGCGTGGGCTACAACCTGTCCACGGCGGCGTTCGGCGGCACCGCGCCGCTGATCAACGACTGGGCGGTGACCTACACCGGGAACTCGTTCTTCCCGGCGTTCTACCTGATGGGCGCCGCGTTGGTCGCGCTGGTCCCGATCCTGCTGATGAAGGAGACGGCCCGGCAGCCCTTGATGGAGGAGGCCGACGTTCCCGGTGCCTCCCCGTCGGCGGCGAGCTGAGCGGAGACGTGCGAAGGCCCGGCGGGATCTCCCCCGCCGGGCCTTCTCATGTCCGGTGGAACTCTCGGGCGGTCAGCGCCAGTGCTCCCAGCCGACGGCGCCCTCGTAGGTCGCGCCGTCCACGGTGACCCCGTCGCCTTCGACGACCTCGCCGACCGCGCGCCAGCCCTCGGGCAGCGGCTGCTCCGGCGGGAACGTCGCCACCAGGGCGTGGTCCTCGCCGCCGGTGAGCACCCAGTGCCGGGCGTCCGCGCCCAGCGCCGAGGCCACCTCGGTCAGCCGCTGCGGCACTTCGATCAGCTCGTCGCGCAGGTCGATGCCGACCTGCGAGGCCGCCGCGATGTGCCCCAGGTCGGCCAGCAGCCCGTCCGAGGCGTCGATCATCGAGGTGGCGCCCGCGTCCGCGGCCAGCGGCCCCGCGGCGTACGGCGGCTCCGGCACCCGCTGCGCTCCGACGACCGCCACCGGCGAGCGGAACCCGCGCCCCAGCACCGCCAATCCCGCCGCGGCCCAGCCGAGCCGCCCCGCCACGGCCACCACATCACCCGGGCACGCCCCGGAACGCGTGACCGGGGTGCGACCCTGCAGATCGCCCAGCGCCGTGATGGAGATCGTCAGCGCGGGCGCGGTCACCATGTCCCCGCCGATGAGCCCGGCACCGACGCGCTGCGCCTCTTCCCACATGCCCGCGGACAGCTCGTCGATCACCGAGGTCGGGGTGTCCGGCGGGCAGCCCAGCCCCACCAGCAGCCCGGTCGGCACCGCCCCCATCGCGGCCACGTCGGAGAGGTTCACCGCCACGGCCTTGCGGCCCACCTGGTGCGGCGTCGACCACGCGAGCCGGAAGTGCACCTGCTCCACCAGCACGTCGGTGGTGGCGACGATCCGCCCGTCCGGCGCGGCGAGCACCGCGGCGTCGTCCCCGGGGCCGAGCAGGGTCGCGGCGGGTTGCACCCGCCCGGAGGTCACCCGCTGGATGAGGCCGAACTCACCGGCCTCGGACACGGTCTGGTCCTGCGCCGAAGTGTCCGAACCCACGTCAGACCTCCCTTTCTTGAGCATCCGCTCGGCCCGATGGGGTAGCTTTCTCCCAGTTTCCTACCCCGCGCACCAGGCCGAGACGAAGGGGCACGCCGTGGTTCAGGCATACATCCTCATCCAGACCGAAGTCGGCAAGGCCGCCGCCGTCGCCGCCGAGATCTCCGGCTCCACCGGCGTGATCACGTCCGAGGACGTGACCGGTCCGTACGACGTGATCGTGCGCGCCGAAGCGGAGAATGTCGACCAGCTGGGCAAGATGGTCGTCGCAGGCATCCAGAACGTGGAAGGCATCACCCGGACGCTGACGTGTCCGGTCGTACACCTGTGAGCGCCCGCTTCCGGGCATTCCGGTCGCGCGTGCTGTAGTGGCGCGGTGGCCGACGAACATCCCAGGTTCCCCCGCCCGGTGCTGATCACGGCGCTCGCGCTCAGCGGGTTGCTGGCGTTGGGCGTGATCTCGCTCGGGCTGGTGTCCCGGTTCTCCGAGCAGCGGCAGCAGGACGCGGTGGAGGCGGTGCAGCAGGCCCGCCGCACCGGTCCGCTGGCGCTGCCGCCCGTCCCCTCCCCCGGCGCCGACGGCCCGGAGTGCGCGCAGGTACTCGCGGGACTGCCCGCCGAGCTGGCGGTGGACGACGCCCGCGTGCCGCGCCGCGAGCTGGCCGATCCGGCGCCGGCGGGCGCGGTGGCGTGGGGCGATGCCGAGCACGACCCGATCACGGTGCGCTGCGGCCTGCCCGCGCCCGCCGAGCTGACGCCGACCTCGCCGCTGGTGCAGATCAACGGGGTGCAGTGGCTGCGGATCACCGAGGCCGGGAACACGTCGTGGCTGGCGGTGGACCGGCCGGTGTACGTGGCGCTGACCGCCCCGGAGAACTCGGGCAGCGGGCCGGTGCAGGACCTGTCGGACCGGCTGCGGGCGCTGCCCGCGAAGCCGGTCTTCCCCTGATCCCGCGACGGGGGAACCGCTGACTGCCTGTCTCTGAACCTGCCCGGCGGGTCGTGCCGGTGTCCTGTCAGCGGCGCAGCCGCTGAGCTGCCGACCAAGCACGCCACCGGCACCGCAGCGGGTTCTCAGCGTCTTCCTCGCGAGGACAGCGATTTCTCCTGTGGCGGAGCCACCGGTGAAATCGATCCCGCAGCGAGGAGGACGCTGAGGTTCCGCCACCCACCCCCCCACGCAACAGAAGCGGGAGAAGCGACAGAAGCGGGAGAAGCGGTTCAGCGCAGACCCGTGCCGCGGGCCTGCGCGGTGTCGACGAGCGTGGTCAGCAGCGTCGGGTAGTCCACCCCGGTCTGCGCCCACATCCGCGGGTACAGCGAGATCGAGGTGAACCCGGGCATGGTGTTGACCTCGTTGACGATGAGCCCGCCGTCCTCGGTGACGAAGAAGTCGACGCGGGCCAGGCCCTGGCACTCCAGCGCGCGGAACGCGGTGATCGCGGTGGCGCGCAGCTGCTCGACGGTGTCGTCGCCGACCTTGGCGGGGATGTCGAACTCGGTGACGTCGTCGAGGTACTTGGAGTCGTAGTCGTACCAGTCGGCCTCGCCGGTGACGCGGAGTTCGGCGGGCAGCGAGGCTTCGACGCGGCCGTCGGGGAATTCGAGGACGCCGCATTCGACCTCGCGACCGACGACGGCCTTCTCGATGATCACCTTGGGGTCGGTGCGGCGGGCCTCGGCGATGGCCTCGTCCAGCTGCGCCCAGTCGGTGATCTTGGTGATGCCGAGGGAGGAACCGGCGCGAGCGGGTTTCACGAACGCGGGCAGGCCGATCCGCTCCCGGCGCTCTTCATCCAAAGTGGACTGGTAGTGCCGCAGCACCTCGTAGGTGCCGACCTCGATCCCCTCCGCCGCCAGGAGCTTCTTGGTGTACTCCTTGTCCATCGACACCGCGCTGGAGAGCACGCCCGGCCCGGCGTAGGGCACGTCGGCCATCTCCAGCAGCCCCTGGATGGTGCCGTCCTCGCCGAAAGCGCCGTGCAGCACCGGGAACACGACGTCCACTTCGGACAGGACTTCGCCGCCGCGGCCGGGCTCGACCAGGATCAGGTCGCGCCGCGTCGGGTCACCGGGCAGCGCGACCGCGGTCCCCGGCGCCACTTCCGGCGCCTGCCGGTCCCGGATGGCCAGCTCCGACGGGTCCGAGGTGCCCAGCACCCAGGCGCCTTCGCGGGTGATGCCGACGGGGACGACCTCGAAGCGCTCCCGATCCAGGTGGCTCAGGACACTGCCCGCGGACAGGCAGGAAACGCCGTGCTCGGTGCTCCGTCCGCCGAAGACGACGGCCACCCTGGTCTTGCGCTCAGTCATGCGCCGGACCCTACCCGCACGCGTGCGGGCCGCCAGCGGCCTCCTCGGCGCACCAGCGGGCCACCAAATCCAGCGACCGCTCCAGGTCGGCACGCGAACACGAGGCGTAGCCGAGGGCGATCCCGGTCCAGCGCTGCGGCCCGTGGTGGTGCCTGCGCAGCCCGTCGAGCACGATGCCGTGCTCGTTTCCCCGCGCCACCACCCGGCTTTCGGCCGCGGCGGACGGCAGCGGCAGCACGACGTGCGCGCCCGCCTCGTCGCCGGACACCCCGACTCCCGCGCCGGCGAGGCGGGACACCACCAGGGCGCGCCGCTGCGACAGCTCCCGGCGCAACCTGCGCAGGTGCCGCCCCAGATCACCGTTGCGGGCGTACTCGACGAGCACCCGCTGACCGGCCGGGGCGGGCCCGGTGCTGGTGCGCTCGCGGTGCTCCAGCACCCCGGCGACCAGCCGGTCGGGACCGAGCATCCAGCCGACGCCGAGCGTCGGGGTGAGGATCTTGCTGGTGGTGCCCAGGTGCACCACCACGTCCGGCGCCATCGCGGCGAGCACCGGCAGCGGCGCCACGTCGTAGCGCAGCTCACCGTCGTAGTCGTCCTCCACGATCAGCCACCCCTCGGCGCGGGCCCGTTCCACCAGCGCGACGCGGCGTTCCGCGGGCAACCGGCCGCCGAGCGGGTACTGGTGGGCCGGGGAGCAGTACACGGCCCGCACGCCGCGCGGGATGGCGTCCACCACGATCCCGCCGTGGTCCACCGGCGCGGGCACCACGTGCGCCCCGGCCGCGAGCAGGGTCTGCACGGCGCGCTGGTAACCGGGTTCCTCCACGGCGACGGTGGCGCCGCTGCCGAGCGCGGTCGCCGCCAGCTCGGCGAGGGCCGCGGTGGTGCCGCCGGTCGCGATCACGGTGCCCAGGTGCGGACCTCCGGTGGTCATGCCGCGGTGGCGCAGCAGGTGCTCCACCACCGCGTCCCGGTACTGGTCGACGCCGGCGACCCGCCGGATCTCGTCCGGTTCGCGGTCGGCGGCGGCCCGCCACGCCCGGCGCCAGGCGGCGCGGTCGATGCCGCCGGTCCACGGGATTCCGGGCACCAGCCGCACCGTGCCCGCCCCGCCCCGGTCCGCGAGTCCCGCGGCGAGCTCCGCCGGGGTGTCGGGCGCGCCGGGCGGCGCGGTGGTGACGTAGGTGCCGGAGCCGTGCCTGCCGACGATCCAGCCCTCGGCGTGCAGCTGCTCGTAGGCGGCGGCGGTGACGGTGCGGCTGACACCGAGGTGCCGGGCGAGCGCGCGGGTCGAGGGCAGCCGGTCGCCCCCGCGGAGCTGGCCGAGCGCGGCGGCGCGGCGCAACGCGTCGGCCAGCTGCACGGCCAGCGGCCGCGCGTCGTCGCGGCGCAGCTCGACGGCCGGTTCCAGCAGCGGCGAACTCGCCGCGGGCACCGGATGTGGCATCTCAGGATTCCCCCCGCTCGGCCTCCCGATGATGCCACCGTCCGGTGCCGCGACCGGATCGGACCCGGTCAGAGCCGGGTGAGGCCGTCCACGGGGTGCAGCGAGTACGGGGTCATCCGGGTCCGGCCGGGGCGGTAGACGTGGATGGTGACCGCGGGGTCCGGTCCGTCGTTGCGGACCTGGTGCACGTGGTCGGGGCCGAACACGCGGGACTGCCCGGCCTCCAGCGGGTGCCACTCCTCGACGGGCCCGGTGGGCGTGCTGCGCACGACTCGTTCGGTGACGCTGCCGGAGACGAGGGTGAACGCCCCGGCGGCGCCGCCGTGGTCGTGCAGTTCGGTGTGCTGGCCGGGCAGCCAGCTCAGCAGCCAGGCCTCGTGGGTGCCGGTGCGCTCCAGCAGTCCGGCCCAGCGCTGTTCGGGGTCGTAGCGCAGCTGGTGCGCCCAGCCGAGCCGGTCGGCGGCGAGTTCGCGGGCGATCCGCACGGGGTGCGCGATGGCGCGGTCGGCGACGGCGGCGATGGTCTCAGGGGGTACGGCGAACACGGGAAGTCCTCGGGGTTCGTGCGGTCGGGAGCCTGCGGAGGTGGCGGTGACGCGTCCCGGTGCGGCGCGCGATCGGCGGACGTCCCGGACGTGCCGCCGCGCGGGCGGGTTCCGGGGTGGTGCGGATCGGGCGGATGTGGCGGCGCGGTCTCGGCGACGGCGCTGCGTCGGACCTCGTCGGGCGGGCCCTGGTTCAGAGGGTCTCGCGGGGTCCGGGATTCACCACGGCAGCGGGATCGATCACCGCTGCAGACAAAGCGCGCTCGCCACCCGGCGCAGGTCGATGTGACCTCGTCCACCGCTCATGGCTCGCAACACGCCGCGTAGTGAACCAGCGCCGAGCGGAACCCGTCAAGCCGATTGCGCCCGTGTCACACCACCGGGGACACGACACCGAGCGTGATCACCCGGAGTTCCCGGAGTTCCCGAGCTGAGCGGCCCGCTCGCCCGGCCTGCCGGACCGCTCCCCCGCCAGGCCGGGCGGCGGAGCGCGTCAGGACAGCGCGGCGAGGACGTCGGCGACGAGGTCGTCGGGGTCCTCGCAGCCCGCGGAGAAGCGGACGAAGCCCGGTGCCACCGGATCGCCCCACTGCGCCCGCCGGTCGACCGTGCTGTGCAGCCCGCCGAAGCTGGTGGCGGCCACGACGAGCTCGCTGCGGCGGACGAACTCGGCCACCGCCGCGGCGTCGGCGAGCTCGAAGCGGAACACCCCGCCCCAGCGCCGCATCTGCGCGCTCGCCAGCTCGTGCGCCGGGTCCTCCGGCATCCCGGGCCAGCGCAGCCCGCGCACCGCCGGGTGCTCGCGCAGCGCCGCGACCAGCGCCGCCGCGTTCGACGCCTGCCGGGCGAGCCGCAGGTCGAGGGTGCCGAGGCTGCGGTGCGCCAGCCAGGTCTCGAACGGCCCGGGGATCGACCCGGAGAGCGTGCGCGCCCGCCGCAGCCGCGCCGCGAGTTCGCCGTCGGCGGTGGACACGTGCCCGAGCAGCACGTCGCTGTGCCCGGTCAACGCCTTGGTGTCGCTGGCGATCGCGAGGTCGGCGCCGAGTTCGAGCGGCCGCTGCCCGAGCGGGGTCGCGGTGGTGTTGTCCACCGCCAGCAGCGCACCGGCCCGGTGCGCGAGCCGGGCGAGCGCGGCGATGTCGCACACGTCGAGGCCCGGGTTGGACGGGGTCTCCAGCAGCACCAGCCGCACCCCGTCGAACAGCTCCGGCGGCCACGGCCCGGTGGTGGGGATCTCCTGCACCCGCAGCGAGAGCTCGGCGAGCTCCTCGTGCACGAACTGCCGCGTCGCGTAGTAGCCGTCGCTGGGCACCAGCAGCCCGTCCCCGGCGCGCAGGACCGCGCGCAGCACGGTGCTGATCGCGGCCATCCCGGACGGCAGCAGCACGCACTCGCCGCCGTCCAGCTCGCCGATGGCGCTCTCCAGCGCCCGCCAGGTGGGGTTCCCGGCGCGACCGTAGAAGTCGGCCGCCGGATCGCCGAGGTGGTAGGGCGCGGCGAACACCGGGCCGGGCGCGAGCGGTGCCCCGGGTTCCGGTTCACCGTGACCGCCGTGCACGCAGCGGGTGCCGTCGCCGTATCCGGTTCCCTCGTCCACCGCAGACCTCCTCGCGTCCGTTCGCACCCGAACGGGTGCCCGGGCCGCAATCTAGCCGCGCCGGGCCGGGAACTCCTGCGGTGGAGCGGTGGATCACTCCGGTTTGGGCTCGCGGCCCAGCAGCATCGCGGCGCCGGGCGCGGGCGCGAGTCCTTCGTGGCAGACGCGGTGCACGACCTCGGTGATCGGCATCTCGACGCCGTGCCGGGCGGCGAGCGCCCGGATGGACGAGCAGGACTTGACGCCCTCGGCGACCTGCCCGTGGGTGGCGTCCTGCGCCTGCTCCAGGGTTTCGCCGCGGCCGAGGCGCTCGCCGAACGTCCGGTTCCGGGACAGCGGCGAGGTGCAGGTGGCGACCAGGTCGCCGAGCCCGGCGAGCCCGGCGAAGGTCATCGGCTCCGCCCCGAGCGCCGCGCCCAGCCGCGTCGTCTCCGCGAGCCCGCGGGTGATCAGCGAGGACATCGTGTTGTGTCCGAACCCGAGCCCGGCGGCCATCCCGCAGGCCAGCGCCATCACGTTCTTGCAGGCCCCGGCGAGCTCGATGCCCACCAGGTCGGTGTTGGTGTAGGGCCGGAAGTAGCCGGTGGAGCAGGCGGCCTGCAGCGCGACGGCCCGGTCGTGGTCGGTGCAGGCGACGACGGTGGCGGTGGGCTGCTCGGCGGCGATCTCCTTGGCGAGGTTCGGGCCGGAGACCACGGCGACCTGCGCCATCGGCACGTCGGCGACCTCCGCGACGACCTCGCTCATCCGCTTGAGGGTGCTGAGCTCGACGCCCTTCGCGAGGCTGACGAGCGTCGCGTCCGGCGGCAGCAGGGGCTGCCAGCCCGCCAGGTTCTCCCGCAGCGTCTGGCTGGGCACCGCGAGCACCACGGCGTCGGCGCCGTGCATGGCCGCGGCCGCGTCGTCGGTGGCGCGCAGCGATTCCGGCAGCGGCACGCCCGGCAGGTAGCCGGGGTTGTGGTGCTCGGTGTTGATCCGCTCGGCGATCTCGGTGCGGCGCGCCCACAGGGTGACGTCGCTGCCCGCGTCGGCGAGGACCTTCGCGAAGGTGGTGCCCCAGGAACCGGCCCCGAGCACCGCGATCCGCTGCGCGGGCTCAGCTGCGGTCATCGTCGTTCCGGGGTTCGCGGCGGCGCGCCGGGGAGTGGAAGTCCGCGGGCGGTTCTTGCTCGCGGATCTCGCCGAGCAGCTCGCGCACCCGGCCCATCGCGAGCTCGCTGATCTCGCGCAGCACCTGCGGGTCGGCGGCGCGACCCCGGTACTCGCCGAGGTCGAGCGGTTCGCCGATGCGCACGTGCACGGTCTTGCGCGGCAGCGGCCGGAACTTCTTCGAGTAGTGGTCGTAGATGTCGCGGGTGCCCCAGCGGGCGGCGGGCACCACCGGAACGTCGTGCTCCAGGGCGAGGCGGGCGACGCCGGCCTTCGGGTTCATCGGCCAGCCCTCGGGGTCCTTGGTGACGGTCCCGTCCGGGTAGATGATCACGATCTTGCCGGCTTCGAGGGAGTCGTGCGCGGCTTCGAGGCTCTTGCGCGCGTCCGCGGTCCGCCGGAACACGGGGATCTGCTCGACGCCGGTGAGCACGTTGCGCAGCACCGGCACGTTCCACAGCGTGTTCTTGGCCATGAACCGCGGAATCCGCGCGGCCCGGTGCACGGTGACGCCGTCGTAGAGCGGGTCCAGGTGGGACACGTGGTTGAGCACCAGCAGCGCGGGCCCGGTGGCGGGGATGTTCGCCAGCCCGTGCACCCGCACCCGGGAGAGCAGGGTGGTCACCGGGTAGAACACGATCGCGGCGAGCCGCAGCCAGAACCGGCCCATCGCCGTCGGCGGCCGTTCCTTGGTCCGCTTGCGCGGCCGTTTGAGGCTTGCCGGTTCCACCACGCGCGTCTCCTCCCGCTCTCAGAGCGGCTGTCAAGTTACCTGGCGCACGCTCTCGCCCGGCGGGCGGTGCGGTCGCGGCGGGCATACTCGGTGATCGACGGCCGGAGCGGAGGATGGCGGGATGAGCCTCGGAGTGTCCTTGCTGGTGCCGGTGAAGCCGTTGCACCTGGCGAAGTCGCGGTTGCGCGGCGAGCGGCCCGCCGAGCGGCACGCGGACCTGGTGAGCGCGATCGCGCACGACGCGGTGGACGCCGCGCGCCGCACCCCCGGTGTGCGGGAGGTGCTGGTGGTGTCCTCCGATCCGCGGCTGGCCGGTTCGTTCGCGGCGGAGGGCGTCGAGGTGGTGCCGGACGATCCCGCGGCGGGTCTGAACCCGGCGCTGGAGCACGGCGCGCGGTGGTTGCGGCACCGCGGTGCGCGGGTCGGCGCGCTGCAAGCGGATCTGCCCGCGCTGCGCCCGGCGGAACTGGCGGCGGCGCTGGAGCTGGCCGGGCCGGACCGCGCGTTCTGCGCGGACCACCTGGGCACCGGGACGACGCTGCTGCTGGCCGGGGTGGACGGTGCGCTCGATCCGCGGTTCGGTCCGGGTTCGGCGGCGGCGCACGCGGCGTCCGGGGCGCGGCGGCTGGACGGGGCCTGGGAGTCGCTGCGCTGCGATGTGGACACCGCGGAGGACTTGCGGCGGGCGACCGGGCTGGGGCTCGGCGAGCGCACGTCCGCGTGGCTGGCGGGGACGGCCGGACACCTGCGCTGACCTGTGTGGTGTTCCCGCTGACAAAGGTCGAGCCGCGGCGGCCGGATGGGTGAGAATGGCCTCGTGAGTACCGACAACAGCGATCACGAGACCACCCCACCAGCGCGCCGCCGGACCTCGTCGACCGCCGGGTCCGCCGGTGCTCGCCGGAATTCGCCGAAGTCCGGCCGCGGGAGCCGGACGGCGGGAGCTCCGGAGGTGTCCGGGCCGGACGCGGCGGGCGGTTCCGCCGGTGCGGCGGGCACCGCGGAGCGCGTCGCCGAATCCGGTGCGGTCGGGTCGGAGGCGACCGCAGCGGGCGCGAAGCGGCGTTCCCCGGCGAGATCGACGACCGGTTCGCGGACCACCGCGAAGTCCTCGACCGCGAAGAAGGGGACCGCCGGGTCCACGAACCGGTCCGGTGCGACGGCGAAACCGCGCAGCTCGGCCAAGTCGGCGGCCGGGACGACCACGGCGTCCGCCGCGAAGTCGACGACCACGGCCAAGTCGACGACCGCGGCCAAGTCGGGTTCCGCGGCCAAGTCGACGAGGTCGTCGGCGAAGACCTCGGCAGCCGGGTCCCCGGCCTCGACGCAGTCCCCGGCCTCGGCCGACTCCCCGCCCACCGCAGGCCCCCGCACCACGGGCCGGGCCGCGACCAGGTCCGCGGCGGCGAAGACCGCCTCGGCCGGTTCCAGAGCGGCCAAGCCCACCACGCGCCGCACCTCGGCCGATCGCACCGCGCTGCCACCGGTCCGCGGCGCGGCGAAGGTCGTGGACGGCGGTGACGGCGCCCGGGTGCCCGCCGCTCCCCCGGCGGTGACCCGCGCGGCGGCCAGCACCGACCTGCCCGACGACCGCTACCTGAACCGCGAGCTGTCCTGGCTGGACTTCAACGCCCGGGTGCTGGCGGTCGCCGAGGACCCGTCGCAGCCGGTGCTGGAGCGCGCCAAGTTCCTGGCGATCTTCGCGTCCAACCTGGACGAGTTCTACATGGTGCGCGTGGCGGGCCTGAAGCGGCGCGAGGAGACGGGTCTGTCGGTGCGCAGCGCGGACGGGCTCACCCCGCACGAGCAGCTGACCCGGATCTCGGCGCGGAACCAGGAGCTGACGAAGAAGCTGGGCCGCACGTTCCTGGACGAGCTGCTGCCGGAGCTGGAGGCCAACGGCATCCGCATCCAGCGCTGGAGCATGCTGGCGGCGGCCGAGCAGCAGGTGCTGGGCCGGTACTTCGACGACCACATCTTCCCGGTGCTCACCCCGCTCGCGGTGGACCCGGCGCACCCGTTCCCGTACATCTCGGGACTGTCGCTGAACCTCGCGGTGACCGTCAGCGACCCGGAGGAGGGCCTGCGCCGCTTCGCCAGGGTGAAGGTGCCGGACAACGTGCCGCGGCTGATCCGGGTGGAGGCGGACCGGGAGCAGGAGCGGGCGACGTTCCTGCCGCTGGAGGAGCTCATCGCCGCGCACCTGGACAAGTTGTTCCCCGGCATGGACATCAGCGACCACCACATCTTCCGGGTGACGCGCAACGCGGACCTGGAGGTGGAGGAGGACCGCGACGAGGACCTGCTGCAGGCGATGGAGCGGGAGCTGGCGCGGCGCCGCTTCGGCCCGCCGGTGCGCCTCGAGGTCACCGACACGATGAGCGACACGATGCTCGAACTGCTGCTGCGCGAGCTGGAGGTCGACGAGCACGACGTGGTGGAGGTGCCGGGCCTGCTGGACCTGTCCTGCCTGTTCCAGCTGGACAAGCTGCAGCGCCCCGAGCTGAAGAACCCGCCGTTCGTGCCCGCCACCCACCCGGCGTTCGCCGAGGGGCAGACGCCGAAGAGCATCTTCGCGACGCTGCGCGAGGGCGACGTGCTGGTGCACCACCCGTACGACGCGTTCTCCACCTCGGTGCAGCGGTTCATAGAGCAGGCGGCCGCCGACCCGCACGTGCTGGCGATCAAGCAGACGCTGTACCGCACCTCCGGTGATTCGCCGATCGTGAACGCGCTGATCGACGCCGCCGAGGCGGGCAAGCAGGTCGTGGCGCTGGTCGAGCTGAAGGCCCGGTTCGACGAGCAGGCGAACATCCAGTGGGCGCGCACCCTGGAGCGCGCGGGCGTGCACGTGGTCTACGGCCTGGTGGGCCTCAAGACGCACTGCAAGACGGCGCTGGTGGTCC
Organism: Saccharopolyspora sp. NPDC047091; assembly: GCF_040643635.1. Classification (NCBI taxonomy): domain Bacteria; kingdom Bacillati; phylum Actinomycetota; class Actinomycetes; order Pseudonocardiales; family Pseudonocardiaceae; genus Saccharopolyspora; species Saccharopolyspora sp. NPDC047091. The sequence goes on along the minus strand of NZ_JBEYUS010000018.1, from coordinate 62,242 downwards.
GGCAGGAGGGGTCGGCGATCCGCCGCTACTGCCACCTGGGCACCGGCAACTACAACCCGAAGACGGCGCGCACCTACGAGGACCTGGGGCTGCTGACGGCCGCGCCGGAGGTGGGCGCGGACCTCACGGACCTGTTCAACGTGCTCACCGGCTACGCCCGGCACAGCACCTACCGGCGGATCCTGGTGTCGCCGCACGGGATTCGGCTCGGCATCGTGGAGCGCATCGAGGCGGAGGCGGCACGCGCCCGCACCGGCCTGCCCTGCGGCATCCGGATGAAGGTCAACTCGCTGGTCGACGAGCAGATCATCGATGCGCTGTACCGCGCTTCGCTGGCGGGCGTGCCGATCCGGATCGTGGTGCGCGGCATCTGCGCGCTGCAGGCCGGGGTGGAGGGCCTCAGCGAGAACATCGAGGTCCGTTCGATCCTGGGCCGATTCCTGGAGCACTCCAGGGTGTTCCACTTCGTCGGCATCGACGAGCGCTGGATCGGCAGCGCCGACATGATGCACCGCAACCTGGACCGCCGGATCGAGACGCAGGTGCGGGTGGTGGACCCGAAGCTGACCGAACAGCTGGACGCGATGCTGGATTCGGCGCTGGACGCGCAGACGCGCTGCTGGGTGCTCAACGCGAAGGGCGATTGGGAAGCCTCGCCGCGCAGCGGTGAGCAGGTCCGGGACCACCAGACGGAGATGTTGCGCCAGCACGGGGCGAAGGTGTCATGACTGCACGGCACGAACCGGAACGACGGCCGATGAACGGGAACCTGCCGGTGACGGTCCGCGCCGCGGGGGCGGTGCTGTGCCGCCCGGGCAGCGGTGGCGCGCCCGAGGTGGCCGTGGTGCACCGCCCGCGCCACGACGACTGGTCGCTGCCGAAGGGGAAGCTCGATCCCGGCGAGACCTCCGCGCACGCCGCGGTGCGGGAGGTGCGGGAGGAGACCGGGTTCGGCTGCGTGCTGACCGGTTACCTGACCCGGGTGCACTACGAGGTGCCCGCCCCCGGCGGTGGCCGCACCGGCAAGCGGGTGGACTACTTCACGGCCCGCGCCGAGCACGGCGAGTTCGCGGCGAACGACGAGGTCGACGAGCTGGTGTGGGTGGCGCTGCCGAAGGCGCGGGAGCTGATGACCTACCCGCAGGACCGGCGGGTGCTGGACGAGTTCGCGGCGCTGCCGGAGGATCCGGTGACGCTGCTGCTGGTGCGGCACGCGAAAGCGGGACGGCGAGCGGAGTTCGACGGCGACGACACGATGCGCCCGCTGTCGGGCACCGGCCGCAGGCAGCGGGACGCGCTGCACTCGTGGCTGCCGCTGTTCGGCCCGGAACGGGTGTACTCGGCGCCGCGGCTGCGCTGCGCGGAGACGGTGCGGCCGGTCGCCGCGGACCTGGGCATCGAGGTGGCCGCGGAGCCGCTGCTGTCCGAGGAGGGCTACCGGGCCGATCCGGAGGCCGCGGTGCACCGGTTCCTGCGCATCGCGGCGGGGGCGGGCACGGCCGTGGTGTGCAGCCAGGGCGGGGTGATCCCGGACCTGGTGGCCCGGCTGGCGCGGTCCGCCGAACGCGCTCCGGGCGGTTTAGGGCCGGACGCCGCCGATCCGGGCGGGTTGGTCCAGCGGGGCGCCATCGTCCGGAACGGGGTGCTGCGGGACGGTTCGCGCAGCCGGAGCACCGGCCGCGGCGAGGGCGGCGATCCGGCCAGCGCCAAGGGCAGCGTGTGGACGCTGCGGTTCAGCCGGGACGCGCATTCGGGCAACGGTTCGGGTCCGCTGCTGCGGCTGGTGTCAGCGGACTACTTGGCGGATCCGTCCGGTCGTTGACGGCCGGTCGGGGCGGATTCCGCTCGGCCCACCGGAATGTTCCGGTGGCCGGGCGGATTTCCGCGGAACGGTCCCGCAACCGACCGGAATCGTCCTGCACCGCCCTTGCCCGATCCCGCACCATCTCGGAACCGCACCGGAACGGTCCTCGCCGCGCCGGCCGCCGCTTCCCGGAAAACCCCCGGAACGGCGATGATCCCGGCCCGATCGCCTGGTAGCGATCGTGCCGGGATCATCGCGGAATGCTCGCGGAGCGCTGCTCGCGCACGGCCGCGGCGCCCGTGGACCGGGTACCGGGGCCGCCCGCCGCTCCGCCGCCGCGCTTGGCGCGGATGACGCCGCGCGGTGTGCGTGACCGCCACCCGCGCCCGCCGTGGTTCGGCTCGCTCAGGCGGCGAGCGCTCACTTCTTGGCGGTCTTGCGCGTGGTCTTGCCGGTGGAGGCCTTGGCGGTCGAGGTCTGACCGGTGGTCTTGGCCGCCGAGGTCTTCGCGGCGGTGGACTTGGTCGACTTCGCCGCTGCGGCCTTCGGCGCGGCCTTGGTGGCGGTGGCCTTCTTCGGCGCCGCCTTGGTGGCGGTGCTCTTGGCGGCCGTGCTCTTGGCGGCGGTGCTCTTGGTCGCGGTGCTCTTGGGAGCAGCGGCCTTCGCGGTGCCGGTCTTGGCGGTGCTCGCCTTGGCGGCGGGCGCCTTGGCGGCGGTGGACTTGGCGGCGGCGGCCTTGGTGCCCGCTGCGGCCTTCGGCGCGGCCTTGGTGGCGGCCGGCTTGGCGCTGGACCGCGTGGCGGCGGCCTTCTTCGGCGCGGTCTTGGTGGCGGCGGCCGTCTTCGCGGTGCTCGCCTTGGTGCCCGCGGCCTTGGTGGCGGGCGCCTTGGTGGCGGCCGGGGACTTGGCCGTGGCCCGGCCGGTGCCCGCGGTCTTGGTGGCGGTGGCGCGGGTGCCCGCGGACTTGGTGCCCGCCGACTTCGCCGCGGTCGCGCGGGGCAGTTTCCGGCTGCCGCCGACGACTTCCTTGAACTGGGTGCCGGCGCGGAATGCCGGGACGTTGGTCTTCTTCACCTTGACGGCTTCGCCGGTCCGCGGGTTGCGCGCGGTGCGGGCGGCACGTGCGCGCTTCTCGAAGACGCCGAAGCCGGTGATGTTGACCTTCTCGCCCTTGTTGACGTTGCGGACGATGAGGTCCACGACGCCTTCCACCGCCTGACTGGCGGTCTTCTTGTCGCCGAGGCGTTCCGCGAGTGCCTCGATGAGTTGGGCCTTGTTCACTTCAGTCCCTCCCAGGACAACAACGGCCCCGTCGGGCCGACTCGAAACCCACGGTAAAGCCCCGAACTGCCGAATGCCATTCGCCACGCCCCATTTTTTCGTTGGGGCGTGGGGGCTTTCGGCGGCTCGGGGCTCGTCGCGCCGGTTTCCCGGTGAGGTTGTGAACACCGGCCGCGAATCGGTTCTTCCCTGCGCAGAAAGGAGAATCCGCTTCGCGGCCGGAGCCGATCAGCCCGCGCGAGCGGGCAGCGTCGCGGGTTTGAAGGCAGGCCGGGTTTTTTCGTACGTGTCGATCGTCTCGGCGTGGCGCAGCGTCAAACCGATGTCGTCGAGGCCTTCCAGCAACCGCCAGCGGGTGTAGTCGTCGATGCCGAACGGCACCGTGAGGTCCTTCGCCTGCACGGTCCGCTCGACCAGGTCGACGGTCACTTCGGTGCCGGGTTCGTTCTCCAGCAACTTCCAGAGCAGTTCCACATCGGACTGCGCGCACTCGGCGGCGAGCAGTCCCTGCTTGCCGGAGTTGCCGCGGAAGATGTCGGCGAACCGGGACGAGATGACCACCCGGAAGCCGTAGTCCTTCAGCGCCCAGACGGCGTGCTCGCGAGACGATCCGGTGCCGAAGTCCGGCCCGGCGACCAGCACGCTGCCGTTCCGGTACGCGTCGTGGTTGAGCACGAAGGTCTCGTCGCCGCGCCATCCGGCGAACAACGCGTCCTCGAACCCGGTCCGCGCGACCCGTTTGAGGTACACCGCGGGGATGATCTGGTCAGTGTCCACGTTGGACCGCCGCAGCGGAACGCCGACGCCGGTGTGCTCGGTGAACGGTTCCATCGAACGTTGCTCCTTTCGGGTCGTGGTGGCTCAGTCGAGGTCTTCGGGCGAGGACAGGGTGCCGCGGACGGCGGTCGCGGCCGCCACCAGCGGGGAGACCAGGTGGGTGCGCCCGCCTTTGCCCTGCCGCCCTTCGAAGTTCCGGTTGGAGGTGGAGGCGCTGCGCTCGCCGGGGGCGAGCTGGTCGGGGTTCATGCCCAGGCACATGGAGCAGCCCGCGGAACGCCATTCGGCGCCCGCCGCGGTGAAGACCTCGTCGAGCCCTTCGGTCTCGGCCTGCAGCCGGACCTTCATCGAGCCGGGGACGACGAGCATCCGCACGTCCTGGGCCACCTTGCGGCCGTCCAGGACGCCCGCTGCGGCCCGCAGGTCCTCGATGCGGCCGTTGGTGCAGGAACCGAGGAAGACGGTGTCCACGGCGACTTCGCGCAGCGGGGTGCCGCCTTCGAGGCCCATGTAGTCGAGCGCCTTCTCGACGGCGTAGCGCTCGGCGTCGTCGCCGATGTCCGCGGGATCGGGGATCCGCTCCCCCAGCGGCAGGCCCTGCCCGGGATTGGTGCCCCAGGTGACGAACGGGGTGAGCGCGTCGGCGTCGATGGTGACCTCGGCGTCGAATTCGGCGCCGTCGTCGGTCCGCAGCGTCTTCCAGTACTCGACGGCGGCGTCCCAGTCGGCGCCTTCCGGCGCGTGCGGACGTCCCTTGAGGTACTCGAAGGTCGTTTCGTCAGGGGCGATCATCCCGGCGCGGGCGCCCGCTTCGATCGACATGTTGCAGATCGTCATGCGGGCTTCCATGGACAGCTGCCGGATCGCTTCGCCGCGGTATTCGAGGACGTAGCCCTGCCCGCCACCGGTGCCGATCTTCGCGATGACGGCGAGGATGACGTCCTTGCTCGTGACTCCGGGGCGCAGCGTGCCCTCGACGTTGACGGCCATCGTCTTGAACGGGCGCAGCGGCAGCGTCTGGGTGGCGAGCACGTGCTCCACCTCGGAGGTGCCGATGCCGAACGCGAGCGCGCCGAACGCGCCGTGGGTGGAGGTGTGGCTGTCGCCGCACACCACCGTGGTGCCGGGCTGGGTGAGCCCCAGCTGCGGCCCCACCACGTGCACGATGCCCTGCTCCGCGTCGCCCATCGGGTGCAGGCGGACGCCGAATTCCTCGCAGTTGCGCCGCAAGGTGTCCACCTGGGTGCGGGACACGGGGTCCGCGATCGGCAGGTCGATGCCGGTGGTGGGCACGTTGTGGTCTTCGGTGGCGATCGTCAGGTCGGGTCGCCGGACGGGGCGGCCTGCCAGGCGCAGGCCTTCGAACGCCTGCGGGCTGGTGACTTCGTGCACGAGGTGGAGGTCGATGTAGAGCAGGTCGGGTTCGTGGCCTTCACCTCGGCGCACGATGTGGCCTTCCCAGACCTTCTCCGCGAGCGTGTTGCCCATCGCTCCTCCCCATCGAGATGTGGTGGTCGCACCCCGGTTCCGGGGCACTGTCCCAAAGAGTGGACTTCTCAGATATCGAGAAGTTAATATCGGTACGTGGGACAGCATAGCGGTATCGGAGTGTTGGACAAGGCGGTGGCCGTGCTGCAGGCGGTGGCCGGTGAGCCGTGCGGTTTGACGGAGCTGTGCGGCCGGACGGGCTTGCCGCGGGCGACCGCGCACCGGTTGGCGGTGGGCTTGGAGGTGCACCGCTTGCTGCGCCGCGGTTCGGACGGCCGGTGGCGTCCCGGCGCCGCGTTGGCGGAGCTGGCCGGGGGCGCGGTGGATCCGCTGCTGGAGGCGGCCTCGACGGTGTTGCCCAAATTGCGGGACATCACGGGCGAGAGCGTGCAGCTCTACCGCCGGGACGGCATGCAGCGCTTGTGCATCGCGTCGGCGGAGCCGCCGAGCGGCCTGCGCGACACGGTGCCGGTGGGGAGCACGTTGCCGATGGTGGCGGGTTCGGGCGCGAAGGTCCTTGCGGCGTGGGCGGATCCGGCCACCCAGCGCGCGGTCCTCGCCGAGGCGGTGTTCGGCGAACGCACCCTCCTGGAGGTCCGCCGCCGCGGCTGGGCCCAGAGCGTCGCGGAACGCGAGTCCGGAGTGGCCAGCGTCTCGGCTCCCGTCCGGGATTCCCAAGGCACGGTGGTGGCCGCGATCTCGGTCTCCGGCCCCATCGACCGCATGGGCAGAAGGCCAGGAGCCCGCTGGGCCCAAGACCTGCTGGCAGCCACCGAAGGCCTCCAGAACCGCCTCTGACCCCGACACGCAGGCAACCGGGAAGCAGGGCAGCGGAAAGCACCCCGCCCAACGCCCAACGGCCGAAGGCCGAGGCCGAGGCCGAGGCCGAGGCCGAGGCCGAGGCCGAGGCCGAGGCCGAGGCCGAGAAAACCCAACCACACCCCACGACCAATCACCCCAATAAGAAAAGCCCCGCTTCCAAAGGAAGCGGGGCTTTTCTCCGTAGTCCCGACGGGATTCGAACCCGCGCTGCCGGCGTGAGAGGCCGGAGTCCTAGGCCGCTAGACGACGGGACCGAGCAACAAAAAGAACTCTACAACACCCCAACCACCACCGAACAACCACCCCCCGAAGCAAGCAACAAGCGAGGAGCAATCCCCCCAGAAGACAAACCCCCGAAGCAACGAGCAAAGACCCGCACCCCAACAACCCACCCCCGAAGCCGCAGGCGAGAAACCCCAAGCGAAGGGCGGCAGGCGAAGGACCCAGCCCCACACACCACTCCCAAAGCGGGAAGCGCAACGCGCCCCCCGCAAGCCACGCCCCACGCCCCACGCCCCGCAACCCGCAACCCGCAACCCACCCCAACCGCACCCCCCGCACCGTGGGGGTCTGGGGGGTCGCCCCCCAGAAAGAGGACGAACACGGAAAAGTCCCCACTCCCGAAGGGAGTGAGGACTGAACACGCGAACGTAGCCCCGACGGGATTCGAACCCGCGCTACCGGCGTGAGAGGCCGGCGTCCTAGGCCGCTAGACGACGGGGCCCTAGAACGAACGATCTGTGTTGATCGTTCCGCTGGGGTACCAGGACTCGAACCTAGACTAACTGAACCAGAATCAGTCGTGCTGCCGATTACACCATACCCCATCGGCTTCGGCGTTCAGCGGTCTTGGTCCGGGCTTCTGGGGGAAGTCCGGCTCTTTCGCCGCTGTCCGCCTTGCTGATGAAAATAGTAGAGCATGGCCCGCGGGGCCGTGACAGCACCCCCCTCTTCGGATGAATTCCCTGGTGGGCGCGGGTTTCGGGGCGCTGTCCGGTGGGCGTCGTCGCCGGGGTCGCGGGCCGGGCTCGATCAGCTGCTGAGGGCGCCGAGGCGCGGTCTGGCGGTGTCCGGGTGGGACGGGGTGCCGGGTTCGCGGGCGGTGCCGTCGGCTTGGGCGGGGATGCCGGGCGCGAAGGGCAGTTCGCAGACGAGGAGTTCGGGGAGCTCGGCGAGGCTGGTGATCATGGAGACCCCGTCCGGCGGGGCGTGTTCGGTTCCGGTGCGGTTGAGCCAGACGCCGTGGAGGCCGGCGTCGGCGGCGCCGAGGGCGTCGGTGTCGAGCCGGTCGCCGACGTGGACGACTTCGTGCGGGGCGAGGTCGAGGGAATCGCAGGCGGCGTGGAAGATCCGCGGGTCCGGTTTGGCGATGCCGAGTTCACCGGAGATGACGAGGCTGTCGAAGGCGCTCGCGAGCCCGGTGCGGCTGATCTTCTTGCGCTGGTAGGCGCCGGGCGCGTTGGTGATGACGGCGAGCCGGAGTCCGGTGGCGCGCAGCCATTCGAGGCAGGGCAGGGCGTCGTCGAAGAGTCGCCAGGCGGCTTGCATGGCGGCCATGCGGTGGTCTTCGCGGGCGGCGGCTTCGGCGTCGCTGAGCTGTTCGCCGAAGGCGGCGAAGAAGGCGCGGGTGCGTTCGCGGCACATGGTGGCGAAGTCGAGTTCGCCCGCGACGTAGCGCTCGTAGTGCTCTTCGGTGGTGTGGCGCCACACGGGCCAGGCGGCGTCGTTGCCGATGAGGGCGCGGAGGCCGAGGCGGGAGGAGCCTGCGTTGTCGAGCAGGGTGTCGTCGATGTCGAGGCACACGGCTTTGATGTGGCCGGGTGGCGGTGCGATCTCTGGATGCGGCGCGGATGTCACCCCGAGAGGCTAGGTGTTCACCGGCGGTGCCCGCCTCGGCCAAGCCGGTGATAGTCGTTGGCTGACACGGTTTAGTGCACGTGCCGGTACCGGGTGACGTCCACTGCGGACATCACCCGGTCGCCGGAATCGTGCTGCTGTTCAGCCCAGTGCGCGCCGGAGGCGCTGCAGGGAGACGTCCCGCCCGAGGAGTTCCATCGATTCGTACAGCGGCGGGGACACGGTGCGGCCGGTGACGGCGACGCGGACGGGCGCGAAGGCCTTGCGCGGTTTGATGCCGAGTCCGTCCACGACGGACTCCTTGAGCGCCGCTTCGATGGCTTCGGTGGTCCAGCCGTCGAGGGCGTCGAGGGCACCGATGGCGGCCTCGAGGACGGGTCGCGCGTCGTCGCCGAGGGCCTTCTGCGCGGACGCCTCCTCGGGCTCGAACTCGTCGCCCGCGAACAGGAACCGCATCATGCCGACGGCGTCGGAGAGCACGATGAGCCGTTCCTGCACGAGGGGTGCGGCGGCGCGCACGGTCTCGAGCTGCTGCTCGGTGGGTTCGGCGTCGAGGACGCCGCCCGCGACGAGGTAGGGCACGACGCGCTGCACGAAGTCGTCGGGCGCGAGGGCGCGCAGGTGCGCCGAGTTGATGGCGTCGGCCTTCTTCTGGTCGAACCGCGCCGGGTTGCTGCTGACGTTGCCGATGTCGAAGGCTTCGACCATCTCGTCGAGGGTGAACACGTCGCGGTCGTCGGCGATGGACCAGCCGAGCAGCGCGAGGTAGTTGAGCAGGCCTTCGGGCAGGAAGCCGCGGTCCCGGTGGTGGAACAGGTTGGACTGCGGGTCGCGCTTGGAGAGCTTCTTGTTGCCCTCGCCCATGACGAACGGCAGGTGCCCGAACGCGGGGGTGAAGTCGGTGACGCCGATGCGCTGGAGCGCTTCGTAGAGCGCGATCTGGCGCGGCGTGGAGGAGAGCAGGTCTTCGCCGCGCAGCACGTGGGTGATGCGCATGAGCGCGTCGTCGACGGGGTTGGTGAGGGTGTACAGCGCGTCGCCGCTGCCGCGGACGAGCACCGGGTCGGGCACGGTGCCGGGGCGGAAGGTGATCTCGCCGCGGACGAGGTCGGTGAAGGTGATGTCGTGGTCCGGCATCCGCAGCCGCAGCACGGGGGTGCGGCCCTCGGCGCGGAGGGCGGCCTTCTGCTCGTCGGTGAGGTCGCGGTCGAAGTTGTCGTAGCCGAGCTTGGGGTCGCGGCCCGCGGCCTTGTGCCGGGCTTCGACCTCTTCGGGCGTGGAGTACGCCTCGTAGAGCTCGCCCGCGGCCAGCAGGCGCTGGGCGATGTCGGCGTAGACGTCCTTGCGCTCGCTCTGCCGGTAGGGGCCGTGCTCGCCGCCGACGCCGGGACCTTCGTCCCAGTCGAGGCCGAGCCAGCGGAGCGCTTCGAGCAGCGCGTCGTAGGACTCCTGGCTGTCCCGGCTGGCGTCGGTGTCCTCGATGCGGAACACGAGGGACCCTCGGTGGTGCCGGGCGAAGGCCCAGTTGAACAGGGCGGTGCGGATCAGCCCGACGTGCGGCGTGCCGGTGGGCGACGGGCAGAACCGGGCGCGGACGGTTCCGGGCGCTGGGGTGGCGAACTCTGGCGTGCTCATGACCCGCCCACCATATCGGGCGAGGCGGGGTGGTTGACCAGCGACTCCGGGAGGCGCACCCTGTATTTATTCAACGCACGTTGAATATCGTCGGAAGTACGTGCAGCACCGCACCTGCTGGGAGTGATCGGGATGGAACGCACCACCTGCTGCGTCATCGGAGGCGGACCCGCGGGCATGGTCCTGGGGCTGCTGCTGGCCCGCTCCGGAGTGCGGGTGACCGTGCTGGAGAAGCACGGCGACTTCCTGCGGGACTTCCGCGGGGACACGGTGCACCCGACGACGCTGCAACTCATGGACGACATCGGGCTCGCCGAGCGGTTCGCCGAACTGCCCCAACGGCGGGTGGAGACGGTGCGGCTGCCCGTCGGCGACGACGGCGAACTCGTCACCATCGGGGACTTCCGGCGGCTCCCGATCAAGTACAACCACATCGCGCTGGTCCCGCAGTGGGACCTGCTGGACCTGCTCGCCGAGGAGGCGAAGCAGGAGGACGGCTTCGCGCTGCGGATGCGCACCGAGGTCACCGGGCTGATCCGGGAGGGCGGCCGGGTCAACGGCGTGCACTACCGCGAAGCCGACGGCACCACCGGGGAACTGCGCGCCGACATCACCGTCGCCTGCGACGGCCGGGACTCGCTCGCCCGGCGGCTGCCGGAGCTCGGGCTGCAGGACTTCCCCACCCCGATGGACGTGCGCTGGTTCCGGGTACCGCGCCGGGAGAGCGACCCCTCCGGGCTGGTCGGGCTGGTCCGGGACCGCACGTTCACCGCGCTGATCGACCGCGGCGACTACTACCAGACGGCCTCGATCATCGCGAAGGACACCGATGCCGACGGCAGGTCCGGGCCGATCGAGGAGTTCAACCGGCGGCTGCGCCACCTCGTGCCGTGGTTCGACGACGGCCGCGAGCTGGTCGGCGAGTGGGCGGACGTGAAGCTGCTGCACGTCACGCTCGACCGGTTGCGCAAGTGGCACGTGCCGGGGCTGCTGTGCATCGGGGACGCGGCGCACGCCATGTCCCCGGTCGGCGGCATCGGCATCAACCTGGCCGTGCAGGACGCGGTGGCCGCGGCCCGGCACCTGGCCCGGCCGCTGCGCGAGGGCCGGTTGCGGCGCAGGCACGTGGCGGCGATCCAGCGGCGGCGCTGGCCGACGACCGTGCTCATCCAGGGGCTGCAGAAGATGTTGCACCGCAACGTGGTCGAACCCGCCCTGCACGGCGCCATCGACTTCGGGGGCCGGGCTCGGCTGCCGCGCCCGGTCCGGTTGCTCACGCGGTTGCCCGCGCTGCGGGTGCTCCCGCCCTACCTGCTGGCCTACGGAGCCCTGCGCGAACGGCCGCCGGCGAGGTACTCCCGCCGTTGATCTCCACGTGTTTCGCGCAGTGGGCGAGTGGCGGAACCTCAGGTGCTTCCTCGCTGCGGGATCGATTTCACCGGTGGCTCCGCCACAGGCGAAAACGCTGTCCTCGCGAGGAAACCGCTGAGAACCCGCGGCGGTGCCGGTGTCTCAGGTGGTCGGCGGCTCAGCGGCTTCGCCGCTGCCAGGAGGAGGACCTGACGGGAAGACGGCACTGCCCGCCGCTCGGGTCGGGCGGCGGGCAGCGCGGGTCACTGCACCGGGTTGGTGAGGGTGCCGAGGCCGTCGATCGAGACGGAGACCGACTGCCCGGACTTCATCGGGCCCACCCCGGCGGGAGTGCCGGTGAGGATGACGTCGCCGGGCAGCAGCGTCATGATCCGCGACACCCAGGACACCAGGCCCGCCACGTCGTGCAGCATCAGCGAGGTCCGCGACTCCTGGTGGAGCTCGCCGTCCAGCTCGGTGCGCAGCCCCAGGTCCTTCGGATCCACGGCGGTGTCGATCCACGGCCCCAGCGGGCAGAACGTGTCGTAGCCCTTGGCCCGCGTCCACTGCCCGTCGGCCTGCTGGTGGTCGCGCGCGGTCACGTCGTTGGCGATCGTGTAGCCGAGGACCACCTCGGTGCCGCGGGCTTCCGGGACGTCCTTGCAGGGCTGGCCGATGACGGCGGCCAGTTCGCCCTCGAAGTCGACGCGCTCCGAGTTCGGCGGCAGCTTGATCGGCGCGTTCGGGCTGGTGACCGCGGTGGACGGCTTCATGAAGATCACCGGGTTCGCCGGCGCCTCGCCGCCCATCTCCTTGGCGTGGTCGGCGTAGTTCTTGCCGACGCAGATGACCTTGCTGGGCAGGATCGGCGCGAGCAGCCGCACGTCGCCCATCGGCCACTTGCGCCCGGTGAAGGTGGGGTCGCCGAACGGGTGCTGGTCGATCTCGATGGCCAGCACCTTCTCCTTCGGCGCGGACGGATCGGGTTCCAGCGCGACGAACGACACCCCGTCGGAGTGAGCGACTCGGGCCAGGCGCACGGCGGACCTCTTTTCGTTCCCGGTTGTTCCACGTGTCCCGCCCGGGGGCGGGCCGGACCAGCCTATGCGGTCGCGGCGGCCGAGCCCGGTCGGCCCGCGTTCGCCTTGTGGCGCAACGCCTTGTACGCGAGGGCGTCGCAGAGGGCGAGCCAGCTGGCTTCGACGATGTTGCCGTGCACGCCGACGGTGGTCCACTCCTCCCGGTCGTCGCGGGATTCCACCAGCACCCGCGTGACCGCGTCGGTGCCCGCGGCATCGGTGAGGATGCGCACCTTGTAGTCGACCAGCGCCACCTCGTCCAGCCACGGCAGGTGCGGCACGAGCGCTTCGCGCAGCGCCGCGTCGAGCGCGTTCACCGGGCCGTTGCCCTCGGCGGTGGCGATCACGCGGGTGCCCGCGACGTGCACCTTCACCGTGGCCTCGGAGACGACGGCGCCGTCGGGGCGGTGGTCCAGCAGCACCCGGTAGGACTCCAGCTCGAACGGCGCGTCCGGCGCCGCGCCCCGCTCCCCCACCCCGTCCAGCTCCCCCGCAGCGTCGAGCTCGCGGCGCAGCAGCAGTTCCAGCGAGGCGTCGGCGGCTTCGAAGGACCAGCCGTGCGCCTCCAGCTCCTTGACCCTGCGCACCGCGCCGCCGACCGCGTCGGGCGCCCCGGACAGGTCCACGCCCAGTTCGGCGCCCTTGAGCTCGATGCTGGCGCGCCCGGCCATCTCCGTGACCAGCACCCGCATCTCGTTGCCGACGACGGCCGGGTCGAGGTGGTTGTACAGCTCCGGGTCGACCTTGATCGCGCTGGCGTGCAATCCCGCCTTGTGCGCGAACGTGGAGGTCCCCACGTACGCCTGGTGCGTGTCGGGGGCGAGGTTGGCGATCTCGGCGAGCGCGTGCGACACCCGGGTCAGCTCGGGGAGCCGCCCATCCGGGAGCACCGGCATGCCGAGCTTGGTCTGGAGGTTCCCGACGACCGCGAACAGGTCCGCGTTGCCGGCGCGCTCGCCGTAGCCGTTGGCGGTGCACTGCACGTGACTGGCGCCGGCCTGGACGGCGGCGACCGAGTTCGCGACCGCGCAGGCGGTGTCGTCCTGGCAGTGGATGCCGACGCGGAACCCGGTGCGCGCCACCACCTCCCGCACGGTGCCCGCGAGCCCGGTGGGCAGCTGCCCGCCGTTGGTGTCGCAGAGCACGACGAGGTCGGCGCCCGCGGTGACGGCGGCGTCGAGGACGCGCAGCGCGTGGTCCGGGTCGTGCGCGTAGCCGTCGAAGAAGTGCTCGGCGTCCACGAACACCCGGCGGCCCGCGTCGACCAGGTGCCGGACGGTGTCGGCGATCATCGCCCGGTTCTCCTCGGCGCTGGTGCGCAGGGCGCGCTCGACGTGCCTGCGGTCGGCCTTGGCGACGAGGGTGACGACGGGGGCACCGGAGTCCAGCAGCGCCCGCACCTGCGGGTCCTCCTGCGCGGACACCCCGGCGCGGCGGGTGGCGCCGAACGCGACGAGCGCGGCGTGCCGCAGTTCGAGCTCACCGGCGGCGGCGCGGGCGAAGAACTCGGTGTCCTTGGGCAGCGCCCCCGGCCAGCCGCCTTCGACGAAGCCGACGCCGAGCGAGTCCAGCAGCCGGGCGACGGCGATCTTGTCGGCGACCGAGTAGGAGATGCCTTCCCGCTGAGCTCCGTCGCGCAGCGTGGTGTCGTAGACGTGGAAGTCGTCGCCGAGCGGGGTGCCGGCCGGGGTCGTGCGGGTCACTGGGATCTCCTGCGGGCTGTCGGTGTCTCGTGCGGCGGAGCCGCCTGGTGCCGAACCACCCCCGGAACACGAAAAAGACCCCCCGCATGGATGCGAGAGGTCTGCGCGCCGGGGGTGCGGAAGTCGTCACCCGGCGCGCGGCTCGATAATGATCATGGTCGTGGCGGCCACGCCCGCATGGTGCCACACCACCCGCCGCTCGCTCCAGGTGAACCCCGGGGCGGGCGAACGGGCCGCCCGTCCCGGCCGGAACCGGGAACGGGCCGCGAACACCGGCCGGAACGCGGAACGGGCGCCTCCCCCGGTGGGGAGGCGCCCGTTCCGGAACGCGTGGATCAGGGCTGCTGGGCCACCTCGCGGGAGGACACCAGCGCGGCCAGCCGGTCGCCGACGGCGAACGTCGCACCCGGCGCCGAGTGGTCCCGCGTCGCCAGGTCGAAGGCCACCGACGCCTCCACCCGGCGCGCCGCCTCGGCCTGCCCGACGTGGTCGAGCAGCAGCGCCACCGACAGCACCGCGGCCGTCGGGTCCGCCGAACCGTGCCCGGCGATGTCCGGCGCGCTGCCGTGCACCGGCTCGAACATGCTCGGGTTCCGGCGCGTCGCGTCGATGTTGCCGCTGGCCGCCAGGCCGATCCCACCGGTCACCGCACCGGCCAGGTCGGTGATGATGTCGCCGAACAGGTTGTCGGTGACCACCACGTCGAACCGGCTCGGGTCGGTCACCAGGTGGATCGTCGTGGCGTCCACGTGCTGGTAGGCGACCGTCACGTCGGGGTGCTGCAGCGAGACCTCCTCGACCACCCGGGACCACAAGGAACCCGCGTGGGTGAGGACGTTCGTCTTGTGCACCAGCGTGAGGTGCTTGCGCGGCCGAGACGCGGCGCGGGCGAACGCGTCGCGGACCACCCGCTCCACGCCGAACGCCGTGTTGAGGCTGACCTCGGTGGCGATCTCGTGGGTCGTGTCCTTGCGCAGCAGGCCGCCGTTGCCCGCGTACGGGCCTTCGGTGCCCTCGCGCACGACCACCATGTCGATCTCACCCGGGTCGTTGACCGGGCTCTTCACCCCCGGGTACAGCCGGGCGGGGCGGAGGTTGACGTGGTGGTCGAGCTCGAAGCGCAGCCGCAGCAGCAGCCCGCGCTCCAGGATTCCGCTGGGCACCGAGGGGTCTCCGACGGCACCGAGCAGGATCGCGTCGTGCTGGCGGAGCTCGGTCAGCACCGATTCCGGCAGCAGCTCACCGGTCGCGTGCCAGCGGGCGGCTCCCAGGTCGTATCGAGTGATCTCGGTATCGGGAACGACCTCACCGAGGACCTTGAGCGCCTCGGCCACCACCTCCGGCCCGATCCCGTCACCGGGGATCACAGCGAGCCGCATGTACACACCTCCCGACTACCACCCCGACCCGCGGGGCTCGAACTGTTGCGCCGAAGGCTACCGGCAAGGCCACGCGGGCAGGCACGCCGGACCCACCAAGTGGTCGAGGCATCCCGGTTGGCGGGACACCCGATCGGGTGACGCAGGTGAGCGGGGTGGCGAAAAGGGCCGCCCACAGGTGTGCGACGGCCCCTTTTCCGGCAACGGCGAACCCGCAACCTCGCCCGATCAGCCGATCACTCGAAGTCCACGGTCCGGACCGTGCGAGCGCCGACGGCCGCGCCGATCGGCTCCAGCACGCCCGCCTCGACCGGGCGGTCCACCCGCAGCAGCATGATCGCGTCCGAGCCCTCGGCGGTCTGGCTGACGGTGGCGGCCTCGATGTTGACGCCGACCTCGCCCAGCAGGGTGCCGACCTTGCCCATCACGCCGGGGCGGTCCGGGTACTCCAGCAGCAGCACGCTGCCCTCGGCCCGCAGGTCGAAGTGGCGGCCGTTGACCTCGATCAGCTTCTCCACCAGGTCGGTGCCGGACAGCGCACCGGACACGACCGCCGAACGGCCGTCGGCGAGCGTCGCGCGCAGCGAGACGACGCTGCGGTGGTTCGGGCTCTCGGAGGTCGTCTTGACCTCGACCTGCACCCCGAGGTCTTCGGCGAGCTGCGGAGCGTTGACGAAGGTCACCTGGCTGTCCACGGCCCCGGCGAACACGCCGCGCAGCGCCGCGAGCTGCAGCACCGAGACGTCCTCGTGCGCGAGCTCGCCGCGGGCCTCCACCGTCACCGAGGTCGGCGTGCTGCCGAGCACGGCGGCCAGCAGCTGGCCCAGCTTCTGGGTCAGCGGCAGGTACGGGCGCACCTCTTCACCGACGGCGCCGCCCTGCACGTTCACCGCGTCCGGCACGAAGTCGCCGCGCAGCGCCAGCAGCACCGAGCGGGCCACGTCGGTGCCCGCGCGGTCCTGCGCCTCGGTGGTGGAGGCGCCCAGGTGCGGGGTGGCGACCACGTTGGTCAGCTCGAACAGCGGGCTGGAAGTGGTCGGCTCGGTCTTGTAGACGTCGATGCCGGCACCGCCGATGTGGCCGCTGCGGATCGCCTCGGCCAGCGCCTCCTCGTCCACCAGGCCACCGCGGGCGGCGTTGATGACGATCAGGCCCTGCTTGGCCTTCTTGAGCTCCTCCGCGCCGATGAGGCCGAGCGTCTCGGCGGTCTTCGGCAGGTGGATGGAGATCGCGTCGGCCCGCGCCAGCAGGTCTTCCAGGCTGACCAGCTCGATGCCCAGCTGCGCGGCGCGCGCGGCGGAGACGTAGGGGTCGTAGGCGATGAGCTTGGTGCCGAAGGCCGCGATGCGCTGCGCGAACAGCTGGCCGATCTTGCCCAGGCCGACGACGCCGATGGTCTTGCCGTTGAGCTCGATGCCGCTGAAGGAGCTGCGCTTCCACTCACCGGCGCGCAGGCTCGCGTCCGCGGCGGCCACGTTGCGGGCCACGGCCAGCAGCAGCGCCAGCGCGTGCTCGGCGGCGGAGACGATGTTGGAGGTGGGCGCGTTGACGACCATCACGCCGCGCTCGGTGGCGGCGGGCACCTCGACGTTGTCCAGGCCGACGCCGGCGCGGGCGACGACCTTGAGCTTGCCGGTCGCGCCGAGGACTTCGGCGTCCACCTTGGTGGCGGAGCGGACCAGCAGTGCGTCGGCGTCGGCGACGGCTTCCAGCAGCGCCGGCCGGTCCGTGCCGTCGACGTGGCGGATCTCGACCTCTTCTCCGAGGGCGTCCAGCACGGAGGGGGCCAGCTTCTCGGCGATCAGGACGACAGGACGGTTGGTCACGGGCGCGCTCCATTGAGAGGGATCACGGTCGTAGCTGGGCACGGCGTTGTACCCGGACGGTCAGCGAGTTTAACGGGAGATTGAGAACTCGTTCACAAGGGTGTGACGCATCCCAATCCCACCGCGGGCCGCCCCGGGCGTCCGCGTGCGCGGCCCGACCGGATCGAAGGCGGGAGGATGAACCAGCAGCTCAGCGGCTGGACGTGCGATCGGGGATCACGGCTCGTCGAATTCGCCGTCCTTGGCTCCCGCGACGAAGGCGTCCCATTCCTCGGGAGTGAACACGAGGACGGGGCCTTCCGGTTCCGCGCCGTTGCGCATGCCGATGTAGCCGTCGACGAAGGCGATCTCCACGCCGGGTTCGTCGTCGTCCTCGGTGCTGGTGATCCACTCCGCGTCGGTGAAGTCCAGCTTGTGCCGGATGTGCGCCTTGTCGTCCACCGGCTCGTCCACGGTGGTGTTGGTCTCTTCGCTCACGCCCGGCACGATACCGCTCACCGGCGGTGCTTCTCGATCGCGTGAACGGGTGGCCGGTCCCCCGGACGCCGGGGCGGCCGGGTCACCGCGCGTCCGCCACCGCGCGGCGGGCGGCCCGGGAACCGGTGAGCATCGCGACCGCGTTGGCGGCCACGATCACCCCGATCGCCGCCCACTCCGGCCAGCCGGGCCGCTGGCCCAGCACGAGGAGGCCGACGAGAGCGGCCAGCACCGGGTTGACGCTCATGAAGACGCCGAAGAAGTTCGCGGGCACCCGCCGCAGCGCGAACAGGTCGGCGACGAACGGCACCACCGAGGACAGCACTCCCGCGACGACCGCGCAGCCGAGCGCGGCGGCCGTCGGCGGGTGCTGCCAGAGCACCGCGATGCCGATCGGCAGGTACAGCAGCCCGGAGACCCCTGCGGCGGCCGCCGAGCCCTGCGCACCGGGCACCCGCCGCCCCACGGTCCGGTTCAGCAGCACGTAGCAGCCCCAGCAGACCGCGGCCAGCAGCGCCATCCCGATGCCGACGTAGTCGGTGCTGGGCTGCGGCCGGGTCAGCACCACGACGGCCGCCCCGGCGGCGAGGGCGCAGCCGAGGTCGACGGCGCGCCGCGAGGTCAGCAACGCCACGGCCAGCGGCCCCAGGAATTCGAGGGTGACGGCGAGGCCGAGCCCGACGCGGTCGATGGCGGTGTAGAGCGAGAGGTTCATGGTGGCGAACACGGCGGCCAGCCCCAGCACCGGCCGCCACTGCCGAGCGGTGAACGAGCGCAGCCGCGGCCGTCCGGTGGTGAGCAGCACCAGGGCCGCCACCCACTGCCGCACCGCCACCACACCGGCGGGGCCGATGACGGGGAACGCGAGCGCACCGGTGGCGGCGCCGAACTGGTTGGACAGCCCGCCGCCGAGCATCAGCGCGACGCCGGTCGCCCGCCCGCTCCCCGCGGCGGTGGCCCCGGGTTCCGCGGGAGTGGTCCCGGTGGCCGGTTCGAGGCGTTCCGTCGTCGTCATGACCACGAGCATCGGACCGCCGCGGCGCCGCGCAAAATGCGCCGGGACCACCATCTATACGCTGGAGTCATGGATGTGGAGTTGCGGCAGCTGCGCTGCCTGGTGGCGATCGCGGACACCGGGACGTTCACCGACGCGGCGATCGAGCTCGGCGTCTCGCAGGCGGCGGTGTCGCGCACGCTGCGGTCGCTGGAGCGCGCGCTCGGCGTCCGGTTGCTGGACCGCACCAGCCGCAGCTGCGTCCCGACGCCGACGGGGCTGCGGGTCCTGGCCCGCGCCCGGCACCTGCTGGCGGAGGCGGAGGAGCTGGTGCGGGAGGCCACCGGCGGGCACGCCCGGCTGCGGCTGGGGCACGCGTGGTCGGCGGTGGGGCGGCACACCAAGGAGTTCCAGCGCCGCTGGGCGGCCGAGCACCCGGACGTGGAGCTGCACCTGGTGCGCACCAACACGCAGACCGGCGGTCTCGCCGAGGGCGCCTGCGATCTGGCGGTGGTGCGGGTCGGGGTGGATTCCGCGCGCTACGGGCACGCGGCGGTGGGGCACGAGCGGCGGTACGTGGCGCTGGCGGGCGACGACCCGTGGGCGCGGCGGCGTTCGGTGCCGCTGGGCGAGATCCGGGAGCGGGTGCTGGTGGTGGACCGGCGCACGGGCACGACGACGGCGGACCTGTGGCCGCCGGACCGGCGCCCGGTGCTGGAGCAGACGCACGACATCGACGACTGGCTGGCGGCGATCGCGACCGGCCGCTGCGTGGGGATCACGCCGCACGGCACGGTCGCCCAGTACCGCCGCGACGGCATCACCTACCGCCCGGTCCGCGACGCCGAGCCGGTCCCGGTCCAGGTCATCTGGCCCCGCAACGACCCCCACCCCGCGACCGGAGCGGTGGTCGCCCTGCTGACCGACCTCTACGAGAAGAAACCCTGACGAACCACACCTCGTCCTGTCGGCGGCAAAGCCGCCGAGCAACGACCACCAGAGCAACCGGCACCGCAGCGGGTTCTCAGCGCTCTCCTCGCGAGGACAGCGTTTTCGCCTGTGGCGGAGCCACCGGTGAAAACGATCCCGCAGCGAGGAAAGCGCTGAGGTTCCGCCACCCCACCCCAAAGCACAAAGACCCCCCGGGGGAAAAGCCGAAGGCCCGGTGATCCCTTGTGGGGATCCCGGGCCTTCCCGACCACCGGCCCACCGCCGATCGGACGGCGGGCGGCGCGTTCTGCTCAGCTCAGCGGTGCGCCGACGCTCACTTCCCGGTCCAGGACATGAGGGCGCGGAGCTTCTTGCCGACCTCTTCGATCTGGTGGTCGTTGCCGGCCTGCTGCAGCTTGGTGAAGTTGGGGCGGCCCGCCTCGTCCTCGGCGACCCATTCCTTCGCGAAGGTGCCGTCCTGGATCTCGCCCAGGATCTTCTGCATGGACTCCTTGACGCGGGCGTCGACGACGCGCGGCCCGCGGGTGAGGTCGCCGAACTCGGCGGTGTCGGAGCAGGAGTAGCGCTGCCCGGCGATGCCGCCCTCCCACATGAGGTCGACGATCAGCTTGAGCTCGTGCAGCACCTCGAAGTAGGCGATCTCGGGCTGGTAGCCGGCCTCGACGAGGACCTCGAACCCGGTCTGCACGAGGGCGCTGGTGCCACCGCAGAGGACGGCCTGCTCACCGAACAGGTCGGTCTCGGTCTCCTCCTTGAAGGTGGTCTTGATGACGCCGGCGCGGGCACCGCCGATGCCGGCGGCGTAGGACAGCGCGAGCGCCTGGGCGCTGCCGGAGGCGTCCTGCTCGATGGCGATCAGGCAGGGCACGCCCTTGCCGTCGACGAACTGGCGGCGCACCAGGTGGCCGGGGCCCTTGGGGGCGACCATGGCGACGTCGACGTCCGACGGCGGCTGGATCAGGCCGTAGCGGATGTTGAAGCCGTGGCCGAAGAAGATCGCGTCGCCGCTCTTCAGGTTGGGAGCGACGTCGTTGGCGTAGATCTCCCGCTGCTTGGTGTCCGGCGCCAGGATCATGATCAGGTCGGCTTCGGCGGAGGCCTCGGCCGGGGTCAGCACCCGCAGGCCTTCCTCTTCGGCCTTGGCGCGGGACTTCGACCCCTCGGGCAGGCCGATGCGGACGTCCACACCGGAGTCGCGCAGGCTCAGCGCGTGCGCGTGGCCCTGGCTGCCGTAGCCGATGATCGCGACCTTGCGGCCCTGCACGATGCTGAGGTCGGCGTCGGCGTCGTAGAAGATCTCAGTTGCCATGATGGTTTCCGTGTTCCTTTCGGGACTTCTCGATTTGTTCTGCCCGCGGCAGCCGTCCCGGTCGCGGCGGGAGGGCTGACCGCCGGTGCGCGTCGGCGATCTCCCGGTGGTGCCGGGGAACGCGGTCAGCGCACCGCGGTGGCGGTGATGGAGCGGGGTCCGCGGCCGATGGCGATCGCCCCGGACTGCACCATCTCCCGGATGCCGTAGGGCTCCAGCATGCGCAGCAGCGCGCCCAGCTTCTCGCCGTCGCCGGTGGCCTCGACGGTCAGCGCCTCCGGGGAGACGTCGACGACCTTGGCCCGGAACAGCTGCACGGTCTCCAGCACCTGGCTGCGCACGGAGGCGTCCGCCCGCACCTTGACCAGGAGCAGTTCGCGCTGGACCGCGACTTCCGGCTCCAGCTCCACGATCTTGATCACGTTGACGAGCTTGTTGAGCTGCTTGGTGACCTGTTCGAGGGGCTGGTCGCTGACCGCGACCACGATCGTCATCCGGGAGATCTCCGGGTGCTCGGTCGGGCCGACGGCCAGGGATTCGATGTTGAAGCTGCGGCGGGAGAACAGCCCGGAGACGCGGGCGAGCGCGCCCGGCACGTTCTCCACCAGCACGCTGAGAGTGTGTCGGCTCATGGGTGCGGTCACCCCTCGTCTTCGTCGAACAGCGGGCGGATTCCGCGCGCCGCCATGATCTCGTCGTTGCCGGTCCCCGCGGCCACCATCGGCCAGACCTGCGCGTCCTTGCCCACCACGAAGTCGATCACGACGGGTCGGTCGTTGATCTCCATCGCCTGCTGGATGACGCTGTCGACGTCCTCCCTGGACTCGCACCGCAGGCCCGCGCAGCCGAGCGCCTCGGCGAGCAGCTTGAAGTCGGGGATGCGGTGCTTGTGGGTGCCGAGGTCACTGTGTGAGTAGCGCTCGGCGTAGAACAGGCTCTGCCACTGCCGGACCATACCGAGGTTGCCGTTGTTGATGACGGCCACCTTGATCGGCAGTTCTTCGATGGCGCAGGTCGCGAGCTCCTGGTTGGTCATCTGGAAGCAGCCGTCGCCGTCGATGGCCCACACCTGGGTGCCGGGCATGCCGACCTGGGCGCCCATCGCGGCGGGCACCGAGTAGCCCATGGTGCCGAGACCACCGGAGTTCAACCAGGTGCGCGGCTTCTCGTAGCGGACGAACTGGGCCGCCCACATCTGGTGCTGGCCGACGCCCGCGCAGTACACCGCGTCCGGGCCGGCGAGCGCGCCGAGCCGCTCGATGACGTACTCGGGGGCGAGGCTGCCGTCGGCGGGCCACTCGTAGCCGAGCGGGAACGTGTCGCGCCAGGTGCTCAGCTGCGTCCACCACGGCCCGAGGTCGGCGGTGCCGCCGGTGTCGGTGGCGGTGGCGACGGCGTCGATGAGCTCGGTGATGACCTCCTTGCAGTCACCGACGATCGGCACGTCGGCGTTGCGGTTCTTGGAGATCTCGGCCGGGTCGATGTCGGCGTGCACGACCTTCGCTTCGGGCGCGAAGGAGGACAGCTGCCCGGTGACCCGGTCGTCGAACCGGGCACCGAGGGCGATCAGCAGGTCGGAGCGCTGCATCGCGGCGACGGCGGCGACCTTGCCGTGCATGCCGGGCATGCCCAGGTGCAGCGGGTGGGAGTCGGGGAACGCGCCGCGGGCCATCAGGGTCGTGACGACCGGGATGCCGGTGGTCTCGGCGAGCTCGCGGAGCTGCTCGGTCGCTTCGGCCTTGAGCACGCCACCACCGACGTAGAGCACGGGCCGTTGCGCCGCGGTGATCAGCTTCGCGGCTTCCCGGACCTGCTTGCCGTGCGGCTTGCTGGTCGGCCGGTAGCCGGGCAGCTTCATCTCCGGGGGCCAGGAGAAGGTGGTCGCGGCCTGCTGGACGTCCTTCGGGATGTCCACCAGCACCGGGCCGGGGCGTCCGGACGAGGCGATGTAGAAGGCCTCGGCGATGGTGCGCGGGATGTCCTCGGCCTTGGTGACCAGGAAGTTGTGCTTGGTGATCGGCAGCGTGATGCCGCAGATGTCCGCTTCCTGGAACGCGTCGGTGCCGATCAGGCTGGTCGACTGCTGGCCGGTGATCGCGACGATCGGGACCGAGTCCATCTGCGCGTCGGCGAGCGCGGTGACCAGGTTGGTCGCGCCGGGGCCGGAGGTCGCCATGCACACGCCGACCTTGCCGGTGGCCTGGGCGTACCCGGTGGCGGCGTGCCCGGCTCCCTGCTCGTGGCGGACCAGCACGTGCCGGACCTTCGTGGAGTCGAGCAGCGGGTCGTAGGCAGGCAGGATGGTGCCGCCGGGAATGCCGAAGACGATCTCGGCGCCGACGGACTCCAGCGACCGGACGAGCGACTGCGCGCCGGTGACCTGCACTGGAGCGTCGTTGGTCGGTGCTGGTTTGGAACGGTGTCCCGGCGGCGGTGCCGGGACCGGGCTCTGCCTGGTGTGGGCGCTGGTCATCGAGTTCGCCTCTGTCCGAACGGTGGTGGTCGGTGAGTGGGCACGAAAAAACCCCCGCCGGGCCGGATAGGACCGTACGAGGGTTGGCGCGTCGTCGCTGCGGAGCTTCCTCAGGCGTCGACGCGCCGGGGAAGTACGAGAATGTCGTGCAGTCGCAGCATGTCGAGGACGTTAACGGCACGAGCGCCACGAGGTCAAACCATGCGAGACGATCCTCCCGCATGGTGGACACCCCGGGCCCGCTCGAACTCCGCCGACGGCGCGCGTTTCCGCAGTTCACCGGCGCCTGGTTCGCATTCGGCCGAGCCCGGTGTGGCGTACGTCGCTCCACCGCCCCGCTCTCCCGCGGGCGCCGCGCGCCGGCGGGCGCACCGGGCACTGCCGGAGTTCCGCCACCAGCAGGGACGCTGCGGACGCCCCGCGTCCGGGTGAGAGCATCGAGGGGTGAGCGAGACACCAGCGGCCCAGCAGCCCACCGAAGGAACCGGCACCACCGAGGGAACCGGCACCACCGAGAACGCGGGCGCCGCCGCACCGGCCGCGCAGCCCGCCCCGCGCGCCGCAGGCCGCGCCAAGGCGCTGCCGAAGTCGCTGACGTTCCAGCTCACCCGTACCTCGCTGCTCGCGGTGTTCGCGGTGGCGGTGTCGGTGACCCCGATCGCCTTCGCCGAGCCGTTCCCGCAGCTGCTGTCGACCTACCTGATCCCGCTGGCGCTGGCCTACGTGATCGTGCGGCCGCGCACCGTCGTCACCGCCGAGCGGATCACCGTGCGCCGCGTGTTCGGCGGCACCGGTTTCGGCTGGGACGAGCTGGCCTCGCTGCGGCTGGACGAGCGCCGCTGGGTGCGGGCCGTGCTCGACTCCGGCAAGGAGGTCGCGCTCCCGGCGATCCGGGTGCGGGACGTGGCCCGGCTGGCCGAGCTCAGCGGGGGCCGGATCCCGGACCCGAACGCCGCGCCGAGCGCTCCGGCCGCGGACGCCGAGCCCCGGGACGACGCCGCTGACACCGCCGAGCGGCGGGACACGTCGGGCGCGGACACCGAGACCGCGGCTGACGCCGGCTCCGCCGCCACCGCTGGGGATGCGGCCACCGCTGGAGACGACGCCGGAACCGCCGCCACCGCTGGAGACGCCACCACCGGGGACGACGCCGGAACGCTGAGCGGCACCGAGACCACCGACGTCGCCACCGGCACCGCTGCTGACGCCGGAACTGGCACTGGTACTGGTACTGGCACCGAGAGCACCACTGCGTCGTCCACCGAGCCCGGCACCGACGGCACCTCCCCCAAGTCCGCGGGCTGATCCCCGCTCGCACCGGCCGCGCCCGTCCCGGACCGGGCACCGCCGGTGCCGTCCGTTCCCCGCCACCGGCCGAGGCCTGCGTCACGAACGCCCGGGGAGCGCGAACCGGTCACCTCCGGCGCTACCGGGCAGGAGTAGCGTCGAGGTCACCGCAGTTCGTCCCCACTCACGAGGTGGGCGTCCTTTCGCCGTCCCCGACGCGAATTCAGCGAGAAACCGAGAAGGACCATGCCCCAGTTGCGCTCCCGCACCACCACCCACGGACGGAACGCCGCAGGCGCCCGTTCGCTGTGGCGTGCCACCGGCATGACCGACGACGACTTCGGCAAGCCGATCGTGGCCATCGCCAACTCCTACACCCAGTTCGTGCCCGGTCACGTGCACCTCCGCGACCTCGGCGACGTGGTGGCCGAGACGATCCGCGAGGCGGGCGGCGTGCCGCGGGAGTTCCACACGATCGCGGTGGACGACGGCATCGCCATGGGCCACAGCGGGATGCTCTACTCGCTCCCCTCGCGCGAGATCATCGCCGACTCGGTGGAGTACATGGTCAACGCGCACCAGGCGGACGCGCTGGTGTGCATCTCGAACTGCGACAAGATCACGCCCGGCATGCTCAACGCCGCGATGCGGCTCAACGTGCCCGCGGTGTTCGTCTCCGGCGGTCCGATGGAGGCCGGGAAGGCCGTGGTCGTGGAGGGCGTCGCGCAGGCGCCGACCGACCTGATCACCGCGATCTCCGCGTCGGCGAACCAGGGCGTGGACGACGACGGGCTCAGCGAGGTGGAGCGCTCCGCCTGCCCGACCTGCGGGTCCTGCTCGGGCATGTTCACCGCGAACTCGATGAACTGCCTCACCGAGGCGCTGGGCCTCGCGCTGCCCGGCAACGGCTCCACGCTGGCCACGCACGCCGCGCGCCGCGCCCTGTTCGAGGAGGCCGGGCGCACCGTCGTGCGGATCGCGAAGCGCTGGTACCAGGAGGACGACGACTCGGTCCTGCCGCGCTCGGTGGCGAACAAGAAGGCCTTCGAGAACGCGATGGCGCTGGACATGGCGATGGGCGGCTCCACGAACACGGTGCTGCACACGCTGGCCGCCGCGCGCGAGGGCGAGATCGACTTCGAGCTCTCGGACATCGAGCGGATCAGCCGCCAGGTGCCGTGCCTGTCGAAGGTCGCGCCGAACTCGGACTACCACATGGAGGACGTGCACCGGGCCGGCGGCATCTCCGCGATCATGGGTGAGCTGGACCGCGCGGAGCTGCTGCACCGCGACGTGTCCTCGGTGCACAGCGGCAGCCTCACCGAGTGGCTGGACCGCTGGGACGTGCGCGGCGAATCGCCCTCGCAGGAGGCGCTCGACCTGTTCCACGCCGCGCCAGGCGGGGTCCGCACCACGAAGGCGTTCTCCACCGAGAACCGCTGGTCCTCGCTGGACACCGACGCCGCGGGCGGCTGCATCCGCGACTTCGAGCACGCCTACACCGCGGACGGCGGGCTGGCGGTGCTGCGCGGCAACCTCGCCGAGGACGGCGCGGTCGTGAAGACCGCGGGCGTCGAGGAGGAGCTGTGGCACTTCCAGGGCCCGGCCCGGGTGATGGAGAGCCAGGAGCAGGCCGTGGCCGCGATCCTGCAGAAGAAGATCGAGCCCGGTGACGTGCTGGTGATCCGCTACGAAGGCCCCTCCGGCGGGCCGGGGATGCAGGAGATGCTGCACCCGACCGCGTTCCTCAAGGGCTCCGGTCTCGGCAAGAAGTGCGCGTTGATCACCGACGGCCGGTTCTCCGGCGGCTCCTCCGGGCTGTCCATCGGGCACATCTCGCCGGAGGCGGGCAACGGTGGCGTGATCGGCCTCGTCGAAGAGGGCGACCAGATCCTCATCGACGTGCGCGAGCGCGCGCTGCAGCTGCTCGTCGACGACGAGGTGCTGGCCGAGCGGCGCGCCAAGATGGAGAGCAGCGAGCACCCGTGGCAGCCGGTGTCCCGCGACCGCAAGGTCACCTCGGCACTGCGCGCCTACGCGCGGCTGGCGACCTCCGCCTCGCACGGCGCCGTCCGGGACGTCTCCAAGTAAGGTCCTCGCGACGAAGGCCGGGTTCCTGCGCGGAACCCGGCCTTCGCGTTCGTCGGAGGGCGCGGAGCCGCCGGGACCGGCGCTCCGCCGGACGTCAGGACCGCAGCAGGACCAGCACCGCCGCCGCGGAACCCGCCGCGATCACCAGGCAGATGAAGCCGCTGATCAGCGGGTGCCGGAACCAGGACCGCCCGTTGTCCAGCGCGACCCGGCCGGGTCCGGTGAACATCAGGCACAGCGCGACGGCGATGAGGATCGCCGGGTACTCGTAGCCGCCTTCCTGGTCGAAGAACGGGCCGGGCAGCTTCATCGACACGATGGCGCTGGCCATCACGCCGACGATGCCCGCGGCCGCCAGCGGCGTGAACAGGCCCAGCACCAGCAGCGCGCCCGCGCCGAGCTCGGTTCCGCCGGTGACCAGGGACAGCACCGCGCTCTGCTCGAACCCGGCCTTGGCCAGGCTCTGCGCGAACTTCTCCGGGCCGGAACCGCCGAGCACGCCGAACAGCTTCTGCGCGCCGTGCGCCGCGAACACCCCGCCGACGACCAGGCGCAGCACCAGCAGGCCCAGGTCGGTCCCGGCGTTCCAGGCGAACGGCTTGCGGTCGTCGATCTCTTCGTAGAAGTCGGCACTGGAACCGCGATCCACCACGGCGGTCGCGTTCGCATCGCTGTACGCGGCGTCGTCGTAGTAGTCGTCGTAGTCCTGCACGCCGAGGCCCTGCGTTCCGGTGGGCCCGTCGGCAGACTTCTTCCCGCCGCGCTGCGCACGCTCGTCTCGGCGTCCGCTGGGGCGATCGTCGTGAATGCTCACGGCGCAGAAGGCTAAGGCATCACCAGTGGCCGAAGCGACCCTTTCAGGTGAACCTTTTTCGGCGGGAATTCCACGGAGATCTCGATGTTCCGGCATTCGGCAGAATGCGCCGCAGGACTCGCAATTCACCGTTTCCGCAGGCGGCCGGGCACCGCACCGCGACCGGGACCGCGCGCTCGGGACGGGCCTGGTGGCGCGGTTCGGATCCGGTTTCGCGACGGTCGTCTCGTCCGGAATTGCTGCATTCGGTGGCGCTCGCGCGGCTGCACGGCGGCTCCCGCGAAACGGACCTTCCCGGCGGGTGGGATTCGCGGGCCGCGGAGATCGGCGCGGCCGGGTGCTCACCCGGGGTTCACGGCGCGGCCGATACCCTCGGCACTCGTGGCAGCCCAGCGCACCTCCCCCACCGGCCGCCGTCCTCGCGCGCGGACGGCGGGAGCGCTGCTGGCCGCGATCGCGCTCGGCGGCTGCGCGCAGTTCCCCGACGAGCACCCCGGCGCCTGGCGCGACCAGCCCTCGCTGGAACCGCAGGCCGGGCCGCAGCCGTCCATCGAGCAGCCCGCGCCTCCCCCGCCACCACCGGGACAGCCCACCGACGAAGTGCCCGCGGTGCCCACCGGCTGCATCGACCCGGACCCGGCGGTCGTCGCGACCTGCCTCGACCCGGTCGGCGCCATCACCGTGCTGCCCGACGGCCGCGGCGCTCTCGTCGGCGAACGCGCCACCGGCCGCATCCTGCGCGTCGAACCGGACACCGAGCCCGTCGAGATCGCCCGGGTGCCGGTGGACCGCTCCGGCGGTGGCGGGCTGACCGGGCTGGCGCTGTCCCCCAGCTACCAGGAGGACGAGCTCGTCTACGCGTACGCGAGCGTCGGCGGCGAGAACCAGGTGCTGCGGGTCGCGCCCGGCGACAGCCCGAAACCGGTGCTCACCGGCATCCCGAAGGGCTCGGCGGGCAACGCGGGCGCGCTGCTGGACGACGGGCGCGGCGCGCTGCTGGTCGCCACCGGCGACGCGGGCGACCGCGCGAACGCGGCGAACCGGGGCTCGCTGGCCGGGAAGGTGCTGCGCATCGACGGCTTCGGCGCGCCCGCCGCGGGCAATCCGGACCCGAAGTCCCGGGTGGTCGCCTCCGGCGTCTCGGACCCGGGCGGGCTGTGCGGCTCGGGCGAGACCGGCGGCTACTGGCTGACCGACCGCGGCGGGAGCCGGGACGCGCTGCACCGCATCGAGTTCGGCACCGCGCTCGGCGAACCCGCCTGGAGCTGGCCGGACCGGCCCGGCGTGGCCGGGTGCGCGGCGACACCGGGATCGGTGGTCGTGGCGCTGACCGACGCGGCGGCGCTGTACGCGCTCAACCCCGGACCGGACGGCACGTTCACCGGCCAGCCCACCAAGGTCATGGAGAAGACCTACGGGCGCTTCTCCGCCGCCGCGAACGGCCCGGACGGCCTGCTGTGGCTGGGTACCGCCAACAAGTCCGGCGGCGCCCCCGTGCCCAGCGACGACCGGGCGATCCGCATCGAACCTCCCTCCGGCGACACCGGCAAGGACTGACCCCGGGTCGACGGCCCGTTCGACCGGCCCGGCCGGTGGGCCGGTCGCCCCGCCACCGCCGGGACGAGGGGGTGGCCGGAGCAGGACGAACGCGGACATGGTCCACTCAGGACGCGCCCCGGGCCGGTACCGGCGGCGCGCCGGTGGCGGAACGGAACAGCGATGACCTTGGAGCAGCTGTACACGGCGCTGCTGGCGGGTGGGATCGTGCTGCTGGCGGCGATCCTCGCCACCCGCGCGGCGGCGCGCTTCGGGCTGCCCGCGCTGCTGCTGTTCCTCGCGCTGGGCCTGGTCATCGGCGAGGACGGGTTCGGCCTGCGCTTCGACGACGCGCAGCTCGCGCAGGACCTGGGTACGGCCGCGCTCGCCGTCATCCTCGTCGAAGGCGGCCTCACCACCCGCTGGTCGGACGTGAAACCGCTGCTCGCGCCCAGCGGACTGCTCGCCACCGCCGGGGTCGCGGTCAGCGTCGCGGTCACCGCCGCGGGCGCGCACCTGCTCGTCGGACTCCCCTGGCAGGCCTCGCTGCTGCTCGGCGCGGTGGTGTCCTCCACCGACGCGGCCGCGGTGTTCTCGGTGCTGCGCACCCTGCCGGTGCCGCGCCGCGTCGCCGGGATGCTGGAGGCCGAGTCCGGGTTCAACGACGCGCCCACCGTGATCCTGGTGCTGCTGTTCAGCACCGTGCCGATGGAGTTCCACCCGCTGGAGGTCGCCGGCGACGTGGTCTACGAGCTGGGCGCGGGCGCCGTGATCGGCCTGCTCATCGGCCGGGCCGGCGCGTGGGTGCTGCACCGGGTGGCGCTGCCCGCGTCCGGGCTGTACCCGGTGGCGATGTTCGGGCTCGGCATCGTCGCGTTCGCCGCCTCCGGCGCGGTGGACGCCTCCGGGTTCCTCGCCGCGTTCCTGTGCGGGCTGGTGCTGGCGAACTCGGGGCTGCCGCACCGCGCCTCGGTGCGCTCGTTCGCCGAAGGGATCGGGTGGCTCGCGCAGATCGGGCTGTTCGTGCTGCTGGGCCTGCTGGTCACCCCGCACGAGCTGCTGCCGGAGCTGCTGCCCGCGCTGGTGGTGGGGCTGGTGCTGCTGCTGGTGGCGCGGCCGCTGTCGGTGCTGGTGTCGCTGCTGCCGTTCCGGGTGCCGCTGCGGGAGCAGGCGTTCGTGTCCTGGGCGGGGCTGCGCGGCGCGGTGCCGATCGTGCTGGCCACCTTCCCGGTGGTGGCGGGCGTGCCCGGCAGCGACCGGGTGCTGAACGTGGTGTTCGTGCTGGTCGCCGTGTTCACCCTGGTGCAGGGCCCCGGGCTGCTGGGGCTGGCCCGCGCGCTGGGCCTGGTGCGGGCCGACGCGGCCCGGGAGATCCAGGTGGAGGTGGCGCCGCTGGACGTGCTCGACGCGGAGCTGCTGACCGTGTCGGTGCCGCCCGGGTCGCAACTGCACTACGTGATGCTGCGGGAGCTGCGGCTGCCCGACCCCAGCGCCATCACCCTGATCATCCGGGCGGGCGCCTCCTTCGTCCCGGACCCCGGCACCCGGCTGCGCACCGGCGACGACCTGCTGATCATGACCACCGCGGGGGCGCGCACCGCCACCGAGCACCGGTTGCGCGCGGTGAGCCGCCGCGGCCGGCTGGCCCACTGGTTCGGTGAGGACGGCGCCCCGGACTGACGTCCCCGCCACCGGACGCCGCGGGCGGGAGCGGCCGGTGGTCCGATCGTCCTCGGCCGGGCGCCCGCGCGAACCCCGGCCGCGCGGGCCGGACAATGGCGGGATGGGTGAGCACAAGGAGCGGATGCTGCGCGGGGAGCCGTACCAGGACGGCGATCCGGAACTCCTCGCCGAGCGCAGGCGCTGCCAGGAGCTGCTGGACGAGTTCAACGCGACGCGGGCCGGCGAGGAGCAGCGGCGGCAGGAGGTCCTCGGCCGGTTGCTGGGGCGGCTGGGCACCGGATCGTGGATCATGCCGCGCTTCCAGTGCGACTACGGGTACCTGATCAGCATCGGGGACAACAGCTTCCTCAACTACGACGCGATCCTGCTGGACTGCGCGCCGATCAGCATCGGGGACGACGTGTCCATCGGGCCGCGCGCCCAGCTGCTCACCGCGCTGCACCCGATGACGGACCACCGGGCGCGGCGGGAGCGGTGGGAGACGGCGGCGCCGATCGGCATCGGCAACAACGCGTGGCTGGGCGGTGGCGTGATCGTCTGCCCGGGCGTGACGATCGGCGATGACGCGGTGATCGGCGCGGGCAGCGTCGTCACCCGGGACGTCCCGGACCGGGTCTTCGCGGCGGGCAACCCCTGCCGCGTGATCCGCGCGCTCTAGCCGGAAAGCGAACGGGCCGCCCGTCCCGGAGGACGAGCGGCCCGCTGCGGCAGACGGTGCTACTGCCCGCAGGCGGCGAGGATGAGCTCGCGGACCCGCTTGGCGTCGGCCTTGCCGCCGGTGGCCTTCATGACGGCGCCGACGACGGCGCCCGCGGCCTGCACCTTGCCGCCGCGGATCTTGTCCGCCACGTCGGGCTGCGCGGCCAGGGCCTCGTCGATCGCGGCCTGGAGCGCGGAGTCGTCGGACACGACCTCCAGGCCCTGCGCGGCGACGACCTCGTCGGGTTCGCCCTGCCCGTCGAGCACGCCGTCGACGACCTGGCGGGCCAGCTTGTTCGTCAGCTTGCCCTCGGCGACCAGCGCGATGACCCGCGCCAGCTGCGCCGGCGTGATGGCCAGCTCGGTGAGCTCGGCGCCGCGGGTGTTGGCCTGCTGCGACAGGTAGGCCACCCACCAGGAGCGCGCCTCGGCGGGCGGTGCCCCGGCGTCCACGGTGGCCGCGACGAGGTCGAGCGCCCCGGCGTTGACCAGGTCGCGCAGCTCCTCGTCGGAGAGCTTCCACTCGTCCTGGATGCGCTTGCGGCGCTCCCAAGGCAGCTCGGGAAGCGTCGTCGACAGCTCCTCGACCCACTCGCGGGACGGCGCGATCGGAGTCAGGTCCGGCTCCGGGAAGTACCGGTAGTCCTCGGAGGTCTCCTTCTTGCGCCCCGCCGAGGTCGTCGCGGTCGACTCGTCGAAGTGCCGGGTCTCCTGGCGGATCTCGCCGCCGGAGGTCAGCACCGCGGCGTGCCTGCGCATCTCGTAGCGCACGGCGCGCTCCACGCTGCGCAGCGAGTTGACGTTCTTCGTCTCGGTGCGGGTGCCGAACTCGGTGGTGCCCTTCGGCATCAGCGAGACGTTCGCGTCGCAGCGCAGCGAACCCTGGTCCATCCGCACGTCGGAGACGTCCAGCGAGCGCAGCAGGTCGCGCAGCGCGGCCACGTAGGCCCGCGCCACCTCGGGCGCGCGCTCCCCGGCGCCGACGATCGGCTTGGTGACGATCTCCACCAGCGGCACGCCCGCGCGGTTGTAGTCCAGCAGCGAGTGCTCGGCGCCGTGGATGCGGCCGGTGGCGCCGCCGACGTGCAGCGACTTGCCGGTGTCCTCTTCCATGTGCGCCCGCTCGATGTCGACGCGGAAGGTCTCGCCGTCGTCGAGCACCACGTCGAGGTGACCGTCGAAGACGATCGGCTCGTCGTACTGCGAGGTCTGGAAGTTCTTCGGCTGGTCCGGGTAGAAGTAGTTCTTCCGCGCGAACCGGCACCACTCGGCGACCTGGCAGTTCAGCGCCAGCCCGATGCGGATCGCCGATTCCACCGCCTTGCCGTTGACGACGGGCAGCGCGCCCGGCAGGCCCAGGCACACCGGGCACACCTGCGTGTTCGGCTCGGCGCCGAAGACGTTGGCGCAGCCGCAGAACATCTTGGTGGCCGTGGACAGCTCCACGTGCACCTCGAGGCCGAGGACCGGGTCGAACCGCTCCAGGACCTCGTCGTAGTCCATGATCTCGGCGACCGCGGTCACTTGCCGTCCTCCCCCTGGCGCAGGGTGCGGACGGCGAGCGCGGTGCCGGTGATCAGGCCGAGCGCGGTGATGATCGAGTCGGCCATCGCGAGCCGGTCGCCGTTCGCCTTGGCCTCGCGGAGGCTCGCGCGCAGGCCGTAGGCCGCGGAGAGCACGGATGCGAGCTGGAACGCCGCCTTCAGTTTCTGGTTCATCACGCCACCTCCAGGGCGGGGACACGGTCGAGCAGCGGGCCGCCCTGAGCGGCGTCGCGGGCGGTCTCGTAGGCCGCGCCGACCCGGTAGAGCCGGTCGTCGGCCAGCGCCGGGGCCATGATCTGCAGCCCCACCGGCAGACCGTCCTCATCGGACAGTCCACTGGGGAGGCTCATGGCCGCGTTGCCCGCCAGGTTCGACGGGATGGTGCACAGGTCGGCCAGGTACATCGCCAGCGGGTCGTCGGTGCGCTCGCCGATCGGGAACGCCGTGGTGGGCGTCGTCGGCGACACCAGCACGTCGACCTGCTCGAAGGCGGCGGCGAAGTCGCGGGTGATCAGCGTCCGCACCTTCTGCGCCTGCCCGTAGTAGGCGTCGTAGTAGCCGGAGGACAGCGCGTAGGTGCCGAGCATGATGCGCCGCTTCACCTCGGGCCCGAACCCGGCTTCGCGGGTCAGCGACATGACCTCTTCGGCGCTGCGGCCGCCGTCGTCGCCGACGCGCAGGCCGTAGCGCATCGCGTCGAACCGGGCGAGGTTCGAGGAGCACTCGCTGGGCGCGATCAGGTAGTAGGCGCCCATCGCGTACTCGAAGTGCGGACAGGAGACCTCGACGACCTCGGCACCCAGCTTCGCGAGCTGGTCGACGGCGGCGCGGAACGAGCGCTCCACGCCGGGCTGGTAGCCGTCCCCGGCGAATTCGCGGACCACGCCGACCTTCACCCCGGCCAGGTCACCGGCGGCGCCTTCGCGGGCGGCGGCCACGACCTGCGGCACCGGCGAGCTGATCGAGGTGGAGTCCATCGGGTCGTGCCCGGCGATCACCTCGTGCAGCAGTGCCGCGTCCAGCACGGTGCGCGCGCACGGCCCCGGCTGGTCCAGCGAGGACGAGAACGCGACGAGGCCGTAGCGGGACACCCCGCCGTAGGTGGGCTTCACGCCGACGGTGCCGGTGACCGCGCCGGGCTGGCGGATGGAGCCGCCGGTGTCGGTGCCGATGGCCAGCGGGGCCTCGAACGCGGCGAGCGCCGCGGCGGAGCCGCCGCCGGAGCCGCCCGGGATGCGCTCCGGGTCCCACGGGTTGCGGGTGGGGCCGTACGCGGAGTTCTCGGTGGAGGAGCCCATCGCGAACTCGTCCATGTTGGTCTTGCCGAGGACGACGACGCCCGCTTCGCGCAGCCGCCGGGTCACCGTCGCGTCGTACGGCGGCGTCCAGCCCTCCAGCATCTTGGAGCCGCAGGTGGTGGGCATGTCGCGGGTGGCGAACACGTCCTTGAGCGCCAGCGGCACGCCCGCCAGCGGCGAGGCCGCCTTGCCCGCGGCGCGGTCCTCGTCGGCCTGCCGGGCGGCGGCGAGCGCGCCGTCCGCGTCGACGTGCAGGAACGAGTGCACCACGCCGTCCACGGCGGCGATGCGGTCCAGGTGGGCCTGGGTGGCCTCCACCGAGGTGACCTCGCCCGCGGCGAGGCGGTCGGCGAGGTCGGCGGCGGACAGGCCGGTCAGGGCCGGGTCACCTCCGGTCGCGGTCGTCGTCATCACGCCTCCTCACTCAGGATCCGCGGAACGCGGAACCGGTTCTCCTCGGCCGCGGGCGCGCCGTCCAGCGCCGCCTCGCGCGGCAGGCTCGGCCGCACCACGTCGTCGCGGAACACGTTCGTCACCGGCACGGCGTGGGAGGTCGGCGGGATGTCCTCCGCCGCGACCTCACCGACCCTCGCGACCGATTCCAGGATGACGTCGAGCTGCCCGGCGAACGTGTCGAGCTCCTGTTCGGTGACCGCCAGCCTGGCGAGGCCGGCGAGGTGCGCGACCTCGTCGCGGGAGATCTTGGACACTACGAAGGCTCCCTGGTCATGTCCGGTATCACGGTTGCACCTCAGTCTATGGCGGAGCTCGTGCCTGCCCGTCCAGGGGGCGATCGGACGCGCCGGGCACCCGCTCGCTCCCCGCGATCGGGCGACCGCGCCGGCTACCGGCCGCCTCCCGCATCGTGGACGTCGGCGCGCACATCGTGGACAGCGGGCGCGGGGCCGGAGACCTGGGCGGGAACCTCGCGAATGCCGTGCTCGTTCCACTACACGAACGCCGGTCGCACCGATAGGGTGCGGTGTCTGCCACAATTTGCCCCGCCCGCCGGGCGCACGGTGGCCTCCGCGTGCGGCCGTGTGCGGTGCGGGGAGCGCGGACGGCGAGGTTCCGCGCGCGAAGCTGGAGGCGTTGAGTCCGGTGTCCTTCCTGATCCGGGTGCAGATACCGGACCGTCCGGGTGTGCTGGGGGCGGTCGCATCCGCACTCGGCGAGATCGGCGCCGACATCCTCAGCGTCGACGTGGTGGAGCGCGGCGGGGACGTGGCGATCGACGACATGGTCGTCGAACTGCCGTCGGGCCGCCTCCCGGACATCCTGATCACCGCCGCGGAGTCGGTGGACGGCGTGGAGGTCGACGCGGTCCGCCCGTACGCGGGCGTGCTGGACACCCACCGCGAGCTGGAGCTCGTGGAGGACATCGCCGCGGATCCGGGCAACGGGCTGCAGATCTTCGCCGAAGGCGTCCCGAAGATCATCCGGTCGGGCTGGGCCATCGTGTTCGGCCACCACTCGGGCGGCGCCGAGCAGCTGGCCGCGAGCTCGTCGGCCCCGCAGGAGGGCTACCTCGAACTGCCGTGGTTACCGCTGCCGCGGGCCACGATCCTGGACGGCGACGAGCTGTGGGTGCCGGAGACGTGGCAGGAGCTGGGCACCGAGCTGGCGGCGACGCCGATCGGCAAGCCGGACCGCGTCCTGCTCGCCGGCCGCCCCGGCGGCCCCATGTTCCGCGCCGCCGAGGTCGCCAGGCTCGCCCACCTCGCCGGCATCGTCTCGGTGGTCCTCGACGGCTGACCAGCTCGCTCGCCGCCAACGGCGAACGAGCCGAACAACCGGCACCGCCGAAGCCTTTCGCTCTTCTCCTATCAGCGGCGAAGCCGCTGAGCAGCGACCACCAGAGCAAAAGGACCACCCGCGGGTTCTCAGCGCTTTCCTCGCGAGGACAGCGATTTCCCTCGTGGCGGAGCCACTTGGGAAATCGATCCCGCAGCGAGGAAAGCGCTGAGGTTCCGCCACCCGCCCCTATCGCAGGGCGATCCGATCACTCAACCTCGAGCGCCGCGGAAGATGCTGCTTCTGGGCCTTGTTCCAGGAGCACCCGGAATCCGGTCTCGTCCAGCACCGGCACCTTCAGCTGCACGGCCTTGTCATACTTGG
Organism: Saccharopolyspora sp. NPDC047091; assembly: GCF_040643635.1. Taxonomy (NCBI): domain Bacteria; kingdom Bacillati; phylum Actinomycetota; class Actinomycetes; order Pseudonocardiales; family Pseudonocardiaceae; genus Saccharopolyspora; species Saccharopolyspora sp. NPDC047091. Next base: position 25,967 of record NZ_JBEYUS010000018.1, on the reverse strand, counting down.
AGCCGGGCGAGTCGCCGACGACGACGAACGCGGTCTTCTTCGACACGGATCCGGCGGCGCGGCCGCCGCGGGCCATGATGAACTCCTTGGCCTCGTCCCGGGAGTAGGTTTCGAGCGATCCGGTGACCACGATGGACAGGCCGGTGAGGGTGCGCGGCACGCTCTCGTCCTGCTCGTCGGCCATCCGGACGCCCGCGGCGCGCCACTTGCGGACGACTTCGCGGTGCCAGTCCACCTCGAACCACTCGCGGACGGCGGTGGCGATGGTGGGGCCGACGCCGTCGACGGCGGCGATCTCCTCCTCGGCGGCGTCGTCGATGCGTTCGAGCGAGCCGAACTCGCGGGCCAGGGCCTGGGCGGCGGTGGGGCCGACGTGCCGGATGGAGAGCGCCACGAGCACCCGCCACAGCGGTTTCTCCTTGGCGGCGGCGAGGTTCTTGAGGAGCTTGGCGCCGTTCGCCGACAGCTCGCCCTTCTGGGTGCGGAACAGCTCGGTGCGCAGCAGCTCGTCCTCGCCGAGGTCGAACACGTCGCCTTCGTCGACGAGCACGCCGGAGGACAGCAGGGCGACGGCGGATTCGTAGCCCATGGCTTCGATGTCGAAGGCGCCGCGCCCGGCGAGGTGGAACAGCCGTTCCCGCAGCTGCGCGGGGCAGGACCGGGAGTTGGGGCACCGGATGTCGACGTCGCCTTCCTTCTGCCGGTGCAGGGTGGCGCCGCATTCGGGGCATTCGGCGGGCATCACGAACTCGCGTTCGCGGCCGTCGCGGACGTCGACGACGGGACCGAGCACTTCGGGGATGACGTCGCCCGCCTTGCGGATGACGACGCGGTCGCCGATGAGCACGCCCTTGCGCCGCACTTCGTCGGAGTTGTGCAGGGTGGCCATGGAGACGGTGGAGCCCGCGACCTTGACGGGTTCCATCTCGGCGTAGGGGGTGACGCGGCCGGTGCGGCCGACGTTGACCTTGATGTCGCGCAGCGTCGTGGTGGCCTGCTCCGGCGGGTACTTGTAGGCGATGGACCAGCGCGGGGCGCGGGAGGTGGTGCCGAGGCGGCGTTGCAGCGACACCTCGTCGACCTTGATGACGACGCCGTCGATCTCGTGCTCGGCGGTGTCCCGGTTCTCGCCCCAGTACCGGACGTGCTCCACGATCTCGTCCACAGTGGACAGAACGCGGGTGTGCCGGGACACCGGCAGGCCCCAGGCCTTCAGCGCGGCGTAGGACTCGGACTGCCTGCCCGGTTCGAAGCCCTCCCGCTTGCCGAGGCCGTGGCAGATCAGCCGCAGCGGGCGGCGGCGGGTGACGCGCGGGTCCTTCTGCCGCAGCGAACCGGCGGCCGCGTTGCGCGGGTTCGCGAACGGGGACTTGCCCGCGTCGACCAGCGCCGCGTTCAGCTCGGCGAACTCCTCGACGCGGAAGAACACCTCGCCGCGCACCTCCACCAGCGCGGGCACCGGGTACTCGTCGGTGCCGTGCAGCTCGGTGGGCACGTCGCCCATGGTGCGCACGTTGAGCGTCACGTCCTCGCCGGTGCGGCCGTCGCCGCGGGTGAGCGCGCGCTCCAGCTTCCCGTCCCGGTACAGCAGGTTGATCGCCAGCCCGTCGATCTTCAGCTCGCACAGGTAGTGCACGTCGGTGCCGACCTCGCGCTCCACCCGGTCCACCCAGGCGCGCAGCTCCTCGGTGTCGAAGGCGTTGTCCAGGCTGAGCATCCGCTCCAGGTGGTCCACGGCGGTGAACTCGGTGGAGAAGGTGCCGCCGACGGTCTGCGTCGGCGAGTCGGGGGTGCGCAGCGCGGGGTGCTCGGCTTCGAGCCGCTGCAGTGCCGTGAACCGCTCGTCGAACTCGGAGTCGGCGATGGTGGGCGAGTCGAGCACGTAGTACCGGAACTGGTGACCGCGGACCTCCTCGGCCAGCGCCGCGTAGTGCTCCCGCACGTCGGCGGGCACGTCCTCCACGCCCTCCGCCTCGTCGACGGCGGTGTCGGCGACCGGGTCGGCGGGCAGGTCCGCATCCGGGTTCGCGGCGGTTCCGCCCTGCTCAGGCCCGGTCGGGTCGGTCGTGGGGCCGGTCTTCTCGCCGGAAGCGCTACCGGCGCGGTCCTTGCTGGTCACGCACTGAGCCTAACCAGCGGCCCCGACACCTCGCGCGGATCACCCGGCAGCGCGGCGCGCCCGGGCGGTGCGATCACCGCGGGCCACCGGCGGGCGTCCCGGACCACCGTTCCGGGCGAGGGGCGGGGTCACTCCGCGTCGTCCGGCGCGGCGGCGGCCAGGCCGCGCACCAGCTCGCGGAACTCCAGCAGGCCCACCGCGCCCTGCGGTTCCCGCTCGGCGGTCTCCACCCTGCCGAGCCGGTCCGCGGCGAGCCGCTCGCCGAGCGCCGCGTCCAGCGGCAGGAACGTCAGCGCCGAGCGGGCCGCGGGCTCCAGCTCGGCGAAACCCGGGTGGTGGACGGCCACGTCCACCAATCCTCCGGCCTCGTCGACCTGGGCGAACACCCGCACCTCGGCCAACCGGTAGCGCTCGCCCGCCAGGTTCACCGTGACCTGCGTCGGGTCCGGCACCGGGGGCACCGCGTCGTGGTACTCGAACAGCAGGTCGCCCCGGGGCGCGGCGGCCAGCCAGGCATCGGTGTAGGGCCGCACCCGCGGATCGCCCTGGCCGCTGACGACGAGCGCGTACGAGGTGCGCTCGCCCTGCTCCACCGAGAACGCCAGGTCGGGGTGCAGCGCGGTGACGGCCGCGGCGAGCTCCTCGTCCAGCTGTTGCGGGTTCCCCTCGCCGAGGGCCGCGGCGAGCTCCGGGAGCAGTTCGTCCCAGCGGCGCCAGAACTCCGCGGCCTTCGCCCGCGCATCGGCGGCCACGTCGTCGACCTCGTCGGGCGCGTCCTGGTCGGCGCGGCGGCGGAAGAACCTCAGCATCCCCCCATTGTGCCGCCCGGACCCCGGGCGCCGCGGGCGTTCCGGAAGATCCCCGTACCGCAACGGGAATTCGGGACCGCGCGGCGCCGGAGTCCCGACCGTCCCGGCGCCGCGGTCCGCCGATGCGCGGATCGGCGGCAACACCGGCTCAACGCCCGCGTCGACCTCGCAGCCGGAACGACCCGACAGCCGGATCGACTTCGTCGCCGGACCCGGATCGACCCGGAGCCGCATCAATCACGCAGCCCGATCAACCTCGCGGCCCGATCGACCACGCAGCCCGATCAACCTCGCGGCCCGATCGACCACGCAGCCGGAACGACCTCGCAGTCGGATGAACATCGCCGCCGGAATGACCCGGCGACCGGCTCACCCCAGCGCCGCGGTCACCAGGTCGGTCAGGTCGCGGCGTTCGATCCGCAACCGCCCCGCCTCGGCCAGCGCGCCGAGCAGCGCGGTCAGCGGATCGCGGTTCGTGGCCTGCCGCAGCACTTCCAGCGCCCGCACCCGCGCCCGGTCCACGCTCGTCACCGGCGCCCGGTGCAGCTCCCAGCGCCGCAGCCGCACCACCTCGCCGATCGCGGTGGCGTCCGGTTCCGCGCCGTTCTCCAGACCGCGCAGCGTCGCCGCCACCACCAGCTGGTCGTGGCCCGCGGTCAGGTCCAGCACGTGCCGCGCCACGCTCACCGCGGCCCGCCTGCACCGGGCGGGACCGGCGTTGCGCACCAGGTCGAGCAGTTCGGCGGAGTCGACCTCGAAGTCCTCGGCGGCGGGCCGGATGCCGATCTGGTCCAGCCCCACCTCGTCGAGCAGCGCCTCCGGGGAGCTCGGCAGGTCCAGCGGCCAAGCCGCGACCGGGTAGGTGGCGAAGTCGCCCTCGAACCACTCGGGCGTCAGCGGTTCCCCGGTGACCCGGGCGGCCAGCGCCAGCATCAGCTCGATCGTGTCGGCGCCGCGCTCCCCCGGTCCGCTGCCCGCCCACGGGAGCCCGGCGCGGACCTCCTCCAGGCCGTCCGGCCGGGTGCCCTGGCGGAACGCGGGCATCAGCGCTTCGAAGGAGGTGCGCACCTCGCCGTCCACGGCGTGGCTGAACTGGGTGAGCCCGTTGACGTTCCAGAACGCCGAGACCACCTCGGTGCCGCGGCTGACGCGGCGCAGCACTTCCGGTCTGCTGCCCTGGAATCCGCCGTCCTCGGCGACCAGCGTCCAGTCCCCGGCGCTGCGCAGCCCGATCACCGGATACCGGTCCTGGTGCGCGAAGGCCTCTTCGCAGTACTCGTCGAAGTCCAGCGGGCGCCGGTGCTCGGTGATGGCGCCGAACCGGCCCGCGATCGCGTCGAGACCGGTGCCGCGCACGAAGGTCAGGCACGCGGCGTCCTGGACGGTGCTGCGGTGCACCCATCCGAACCGCTCGACTTCCCCGGTGTTCGACACGTCTGGTTTCTTACCATCACTGGGACATTCAGGTGACGTGAACGGCATGAACGATCTTGCCCATCAGGAGGATTCTCCGCGCCACCGCTAGCGTTCCGCCGCTTCGGCGAACACCTCGTTGACCTGTCGCGCCACCGCGGGCGCCCGCCGAGCCCACTCGGGCGAGGCGCCGGCCAGCCCGCAGGACGGGCTCACCGCGGCGCGTTCCAGCAGCGCCTTCGGCGCGAAACCGAGGCGGGCGGCCAGTTCCAGCCCGGGCCGGGCCAGGTCCCGCGGATCCGGGCGGTGCTCCGGGTCGGTGCCGGGGACGAGGCCGAGCAGCAGCCGGGTGCCCTCCTCCCACGCTTCGCCGAGCTCGTCGGCGAACGCCCCGGTGACCGAGCCGAGCCCGGTCGCGTCCAGCGCGATCGTCCCGGCGCCCGCGCCGCGCAGCAGCCGCACCGGCGGCCGGGCCGCGCAGCAGTGCACGATCACCGGCTGCCCGGTGGCGGCGGCGAGACCGTCGATCAGGTCCGCGAGCAGCCGCTGCGCCTCCGGGCCGGGCACCGCGGGCACCTGGCCGTAGCCGGACGGGGTGGGCAGGTTCCCGGCGAGCACCGCGGGCAACGACGGCTCGTCCAGCTGCACCACGACGGGTGCGCCGGTGCGGGCGGCGACCTGCGCGGCGTGCACCCGGAGTCCTTCCCCGAGGGATTCGGCGAAGTCCCGCAGCGCGCCGGGATCGGTGAGCACCCGGTGCCCGCGCTCCAGCTCGATGCCCGCCGCCAGCGTCCACGGGCCCGCGGCCTGCACCTTCACCGCGCGCGGCGCACCGGCTTCGGCGACGGCCTGCTCGACGGCGTCCAGGTCCCAGCGCAGCAGGTCCAGCGCCCGCCGGTGGTCCCGGCCGGGTCGGCCCGCGACGCGGTAACCGGAGGGCACCACCTCGACGGCCAGGTCGACGAGCAGCCCGGCGGTGCGGCCGAGGATGTCGGCGCCGACTCCGCGCGCGGGCAGTTCCGGGAACGGCATCAGGTCCGGGAGCTCGCCCAGCACGGTCCGGGCGGCTTCCAGCGGATCGGTTCCCGGCATCGAGCCGATGGCGGTCGCGATCCCGGGGTTCCACGCTGCGTCACTCACGCCCCCATTATCGGCGGCGTCCACGGGCGGACCGGCAGGAGGGATGCGCACGCTAGGTTAGGCTAACCATGCTTACCGCCCTTCGGTGTCACCCGCTCGGGCGCGCCGGTTCTGCGAAGGAGTACTCCATGCCGCTGTCGTCCGGGACGTCCGCACTCTCGCGCCGCGGATTGCTGCAAGCCGCGGGGGCGCTCGCCGTGCTGGGCGCCGCGGGGTGCGCGGGAGGCGGCGGTGCCGCCCAGCCCGAAGGGGCGACCCGCAGCGTCGACTCGCACCTCGGCCCGGTGACCATCCCGGCCGACCCGCAGCGCGTCGTGTGCCTCGACCAGTACGCCACCATCGCGCTGCTGGACGTGGGCATCCGGCCCGCCGCCACCGTCGACGGCCTGGACGACTGGATGCCGCAGCAGCACAAGGCGGCCTACGACCAGCTGCCCCGCGTCGGCGGCTACCAGCCGGAGATGGAACGGGTGATCTCCATGCACCCCGACCTGATCATCGGCAACAGCGCGTTCACCCTCACCGGCGGCAGCACCTACGAGCAGCTGTCCGGCATCGCGCCGACCGTCATCCTCACCTCCCGGGTGTCCGGCGAGTGGCAGGAGATGGCGTTGCAGGCCGCGAACATCGTGAACCGGCCGGAGCCGATGAACCGGCTGCGCGACGACTACCTCGCGCGGGCGAAGAAGATCCGCGAGACGTACGCGGACGCGCTGGGCCGCACCCGGTTCAACCTGGTGGCCTCGTTCAGCTCGGGCAGCTGGAACCTGTGCCTGCCGGACTCGTGGAGCGGCGTGGTGCTGGCCGAGGCGGGCGCCCGGTTCGGCTCCGCCGCGGAAGGCAGGACCGGCAGCGCCGTCGAGCACTCCTACGAGCAGCTGGGCGTGCTCAACGACACCGATGTGCTGCTGTACCAGGTGAACCCGGACGGCTCCGCGGAACCGGCGATGGAGGCGCTGCTCGGGCAGGGCGCGTTCCAGAACCTGCCCGCCGTTCGCGAGCGGCGCGGCATCCCGTTCCACAACCTGTACGTCTTCGGCTACTCCCAGGCCGTCGCGGCGCTGGACGAGCTCGAAGCGATCCTCAAGACCCGCTGACCCCGAGGTGAATGGCCCACCCGCCCAAGAGGACGGGGCGAATGGGCCATTCACCTGAGGTGGTCGTCTCCGTACCTGCCCGGCGGGTCATGTCGGTTTCCCGTCAGCGAGGAAGCCGCTGAGGTTCCGCCACCTGACCACTACGCGGCGGAAGCAGCGAGAACAGGCGATCAGCGGGTTGCCGAGATGAGGCCGCTGCCCAGGACGAGGTCGCCCTCGGGCTCCGGGCGGTAGAGGACGATCGCCTGCCCGGGGGCGACGCCGCGCAGCGGTTCGGTGAGCTCCACGCGCAGGCCGCCGTCCGCGACCTCGGCGACCGCGCCCGCGGTGCCGCCGTGCGCGCGCACCTGCACCACGCACTCCGTGGACCCGTCGAGCTCCCGCTCCGACGGCCAGATCGGGCGCTTCGCGTCGATCCCGGTCACCCCGAGGTGATCGGCCGAACCGACCTTCACGGTGCCCGACACGGGTTCCAGCGACAGCACGTAGCGCGGCTTCCCGTCCGGCGCGGGCGCCTCGATGCCGAGGCCCTTGCGCTGCCCGACGGTGAACCCGTGCACCCCGGTGTGCTTGCCCAGCACCGCGCCCGTCTCGGCGTCCACCAGCTCGCCGGGGGCCTGGCCCAGCTTCGACTCCAGGAACGACCGGGTGTCGCCGTCCGGGATGAAGCAGATGTCGTGGCTGTCCGGCTTCTGCGCGACGGCCAGGTCGCGGAGTTCGGCCTCGGCCCGCACCTCGGACTTCAGCGAGCCTCCCAGCGGGAACATCGAGTGCCGCAGCTGCTCGGCCGTCAGCGAGGCCAGCACGTAGGACTGGTCCTTGCCCTCGTCGCGGCTGCGCCGCAGCTCCGGCACGCCGTCCTGCACGACGAGCCGGGCGTAGTGCCCGGTGCACACCGCGTCGAAGCCGAGCGCCATCGCCTTCTCCAGCAACGCCTCGAACTTGATCTTCTCGTTGCAGGTGAGGCACGGGTTCGGGGTCCGCCCGGCGGCGTACTCGCCGACGAAGGTCTCGATGACCTCCTCGGTGAACCGCTCGGCGAAGTCCCACACGTAGAACGGGATGCCGAGGATGTCGGCGGCGCGGCGCGCGTCCCGCGAGTCCTCGATGGTGCAGCAGCCGCGGGCGCCGGTGCGCAGCGTGCCGGGTTTCGCCGACAGCGCCAGGTGCACGCCGGTCACGTCGTGCCCGGCCTCCACCGCGCGGGCCGCGGCGACCGCGGAGTCCACCCCGCCGCTCATCGCAGCAAGTACTCGCACTGCCTCACACCTCCGTCGTGGCGGTCGTCTTCGCCGCCGCCCGGCGCAACCCGGTCAGCCCGGCGTTGCGCGCTCGTTCCACCACCGGCCCGATGGCCTCGGTCAGCGCCCGCACGTCGGCGCCGGTGGAGTCGTGTCCCAAGGAGAACCGCAGCGAGCTGCGCGCCGCCCGCGGTTCGGCCCCCATCGCCAGCAGCACGTGGCTCGGTTCGGCGACGCCCGCGGTGCAGGCGGAACCGGTGGAGCACTCGATGCCGTGCGCGTCCAGCAGCATCAGCAGGCTGTCGCCCTCGCAGCCGAGGAAGGTCAGGTGCGCGTTGCCGGGCAACCGCGCGGGCACCGGGCCCGCCACCGACAGGTCCGGGTCGCCGTTGAGCACCACGTCCGGCACCGCGGCGCGCACCCCGGCGAGGAGTTCGTCGCGCAGCGCGGCGACCGCGGGCACGTGCGCGGCGCGCTGCTCGACGGCCTCGCGGGTCGCGGCGGCCAGGCCGATCACCCCGGGCACGTCCAGCGTCCCGGAGCGCACCTCCCGCTCCTGGCCACCGCCGTGCTGCAGCGGGGTGCAGGGCACGTCGCGCGCCAGCAGCAGCACGCCCGCGCCGTAGGGGCCGCCGACCTTGTGCCCGGTCATGGTGAGCGCGGCCGCGCCGGAAGCGGCGAAGTCGACCGGCACGGTGTCCACGGCCTGCACCGCATCGGTGTGCAGCGGCACCCCGTAGCGGGCGGCGATCGCGGCGAGCTCGGGGATCGGGTTCACGGTGCCGACCTCGTTGTTCGCCCACATCACGGTGGCCAGCGCGACGCGGTCGGGGTCGGCGCGCAGCGCCTCCTCGAACGCCTCCGGACGCACCCGGCCGTGCTCGTCGACGGGCAGCCAGGTGACGTCGGCGCCTTCGTGCTCGGCGAGCCACTCCACGGTGTCCAGCACCGCGTGGTGCTCCACCGCGGACGCCAGCACCCGGTTGCGCGCCGGGTCCTGGCCGCGGCGGGCCCAGAAGATGCCCTTCACCGCGAGGTTGTCGCTCTCGGTGCCGCCGCCGGTGAACAGCACCTCGGAGGGCCGGGCGCCGAGCGCGGTCGCGATGGTCTCGCGGGACTCCTCCACGGCGCGGCGGGCCCGGCGGCCCGAGGTGTGCAGGGACGAGGCGTTGCCCAGCCGGGCCAACGCCTCGCTCATCGCCGTGACCGCTTCCGCCCGCATGGGCGTGGTGGCGGCGTGGTCGAGGTAAGTCATCGCCCTACCAGGGTAATGCAGGCTCGTCGACCGACTCGCCGTGCCAGGGGCTCGGTCACGCCCGACCGGCGCGGAACACGCGGACGGCGCCGAGCGCGGCGATCACCGCCAGCCCCAGGTCCAGCGGCACCACCCCCGCGGTGGCCGCTCCCGGCACGGCCAGCGCGGCCACCAGCACGCCGCCGAGCCCCACCAGCAGCGCCTGCCCGAGCATGTCCGAGATCTGCAGCGCCGAGGAGTGGAACCCGCGCTGCTCCGGCGCCGACAGCCCCAGCACCCGCACCGAGGTGCTCGCCACGCCGAGCCCCATCCCGACCCCGCCGAGCGACCACAGCACGAACACCGGCCACGCCGCACCGCCCGCCGGGGCGATCAGCACCAACCCCGCCACCGCGATCGCCACCAGCACCAGACCCGCTCCCACCAGGTGCTCCCGGCGCGCACCGGCCCGGCGGCTCTGCCACAGCGCCCCGACCGACCAGCCGAGCGAACCGACGGTCAACGGGACGCCCGCCGCCGTCGGCGAGAACCCGTGCACCACCGACAAGGTCAACGGCACGAACGCCTGCGCGGTGAAGAACACCCCGGCGAGCAGCCCCCGCGCGAGCACCATCACCGGGATGCCCGGCCGCCCGGTCCCGGTACCGCTCGGCAGCAGCACCCGCAGCGAGGGCACCAGCACCAGCAGCCCTGCCAGGCCCGCCACCAGCACCGGCCACCGCACTCCCCCGGCCGAACCGGACAGGTCCTGCGCCGCCCAGTTCAACCCGACGGTCCCGGCCGCGGCCCCCACCGCCGCCAGCGGTAGCCCCGGCACCGGCGCGGCCTCCGGTTCGCCCTCGGAACCGATCCGCCGCACCGTCGGCACCAGCAGCAGCGCCCCGAGCACCATCAGCGGCGCCAGCCCGAGGAACACCCACCGCCAGCCCACGTGCTCGGTCAACGCCCCCGCCACCACCGGCCCGAGCAGCGCGGGCACCACCCACGCCGCGGACAGCGCGCCGAACGCGGCGGGCCGGTCCCGCTCCGGGTAGACGCGGGCGATCAGCACGTACAGCGCGACGATCTGCGCCCCCGCGCCGAGCCCCTGCAGCGCGCGGGCGACCAGCAGCACCGCCATCCCCGGCGCGAACCCGGCGATGACCAGGCCCACCGCGAACGTCGGCATCGCCACCAGCAGCGGCACCGCCGGGCCGCGCCGGTCGCACACCCGGCCCGCGACGACGGTGCCGATGGCGCTGGCGGCCATGAAGATCGTGAACGGCCACGAGTACCACTGCTCGGCGCCCCACTCGCGCACGATCGTCGGCAGCGCGGTCCCGATGCCCATCGCCTCGAACGCGGCGAGCGTGATGACGAGGACGAGCCCGGCGGTGAAGTTCCGCCGCTGCGGGCTCCACAGCGCGCTGGTCGGCGGACGGGCGGACTCGGTGGCTTCGTCGTCGATCGTCACCCGGTGAGCCTGCAACCTGCACCCCGGTCGAAGTCCAGCCGGGTCCACCGTTCGGCGGTGCGCCCCGCGCGCCGGGCCGGACGCCCGCGGTCGCTCCTAGGCTGGTCCCGGAGCGAGCCGCCACCACGGAGGAGCAGGTCATGGTCGATGCCCAGCAGCAGTTGGACTCGGTGCGGCGCACCGTCGGCACCCGCGAACTCGCGACCGGACCAGCGCGGGTCGCGGTGCTCACCGAACGGTTGGACGCGCCGCTCGACGAGGTCTGGGACGCGGTGACGAACGCCGACCGGATCGCGCGCTGGTTCCTGCCGATCAGCGGAGACCTGCGACTCGGCGGCCACTACCAGCTGGAAGGGCACGCGGGCGGCACCGTGCAGCGCTGCGACCCGCCGCACTCCTTCGCCGCGACCTGGGAGTTCGGCGGCGAGGTGAGCTGGATCGAGGTGCGGTTGCGCGCCGCCGACGGCGGCACCGAACTGGAGCTGGAGCACGTGGCGCACGTGTCCGCGGAACGCTGGGCGCAGTACGGGCCCGGCGCGGTCGGCCTCGGCTGGGACTCGATGCTGCTCGGCCTCGCCTCCCACCTGGCGCCCGAAGGCGGGATCACCCCGGAGGAAGGCCCGCAGTGGCTCGCGTCCGAGGAAGGCCTGCGGTTCCTGCGCGCCGGGTCCGAAGCCTGGTACGCGGCGAGCGTCGCCGCGGGCACCCCCGAACCGGAAGCGCGCGCCGCCGCCGACCGCACCCTCGCCGCCTACACCGGCGAGGAATGAGCGAACCTCGGCGCACCGGGACCACCCGGGCCGCCCGCGACGGCAGGAAGAGGACGATGGAGAAGTACGGCGACACCCTGTTCGCCCTGGACGCCGACGAAGAGGCGCGGCTCGACCTGCTGTGCCGGATCTTCGACCCCGAGACCACCCGCCTGCTCGCCGAACTCGGCACCCGGCCCGACGCCCGCTGCCTGGAGATCGGCGCCGGCTCCGGGTCGATCGCCCGCTGGTGGTGCGAGCACCTCCCCGACGGAGAAGTGGTCGCCACCGACGTGGAGACCTCGCTGCTGGAACGCCACCAGCGCCCCGGCCTCACCGTGCTGCGCCACGACGTGGTCCGCGACGCGTTCCCGCCGGAGTCGTTCGACGTGATCCACGCCCGGCTGGTGCTGTCCCACCTCCGCGAACGCGACGAGGTGCTGCGCCGGATGCGGAACTGGCTGCGGCCCGGCGGCGTGGTGCTGGTCGAATCGTTCGGCTGGTTCCCGCTGGAGGGCTCGCCGAACCCGGTGTACCGCCGGGTGCTGCAGCAGTGGAGCGACCTGCTGCAGGAGGTCGTGGGCACCGACAGCGGCTGGTCCCGGCGCCAGCCCGGATCGCTGCTCGAACTCGGCTACCGGGACGTCGGGGCGCGCACCGGCACCTGGCACCTGCGCGGCGGCACCGAGCTCGCCGAGTTCTGGCGGCGCGGCGTGGCGATGTCCGCGCGGCGGCTGCTCGCCGACGGGCGGGTGGCGGAGGACGAGCTGGCGGAATTCGACCGAATGCTGCGGGATCCGGGGTTCTGGGACCTAGCCCCCGCCTTCGTCCAAGCCTTCGGCCACCGCTGAGGAATTCCCCTGGGGGCTTTCCTTCGGGGGCGGGTGGCGGAACCTCAGCGCTTTCCTCGCTGCGGGATCGTTTTCACCGGTGGCTCCGCCACAGGCGAAAACGCTGTCCTCGCGAGGAAAGCGCTGAGAACCCGCTGCGGTGCCGGTTGCATGCGTGGTCGGCGGCTCAGCGGCTGCGCCGCTGACAGGAGGAGGACACTGCTCGCGGTGCTCGGTTCGAGGTCGCTTCTTCGTCGGTGGTCAGGCTGCTGTCGGGAGTGGGGGGTGGGGCTGGTTCGCGGGGTGGTGGTCCGCTGCGGAGGTGGCTCGGGTGACGGCGTGCTGGGCGCGGCGGGCCAGGTCCGCTCTGGGGCCGGGCGGGAGCTCCGGCAGCACGTCGAACTCCACCACCAGGTCCCGCGCCCGCGCCACCGCCAGCACCGACTCCAGCAGCGTCGCCGCCCCGACGAACGCGGCCACCGTCGTCGGCTCCCCGGCCCTGGTGCGGAACAGCAGCGCCACCGGCCGCACCGGCACGCCCGCGTCCAGCGCGGCCTGGAACACCGCGGGCCGGTAGCGCCCGGCGGCCCGCCCGCACCACGTGGTGCCCTCCGGGAAGGCGCCGACGACCGCACCGCCGCGCAGCGCGCCCGCGATCGCCCCGACCGCCGCGGGCAGCGCCGAGAGCCGCTCCCGGTCGATGTAGAGGGTGCCGACGCGCGTCGCCAGCGGCCCCACCACCGGCCAGTCCCGCAGCTCGGTCTTCGCCAGCAGCCGCATCGGCCGCACCGCCATCAGCGCCACCACGTCCAGCCAGGACACGTGGTCGGTGACGACCAGGCAGCCCGCGCCGCCGATCTCGCCGCGCACCACGAACCGCACGCCGAACGCGCGCAGCAGCGCCCGGAACCAGGCCCGCACCAGCGCGGTGCGCAGCGGTCCGCGCAGCAGCGCGAACACCACCCCGAGCACGATCCCCAGCAGCACGAGCACGACCGCTCGGGACAGCCGCAGCACCACCAGGTGGGTGCCCGCCCGCGGAGCGCCCGGCCCCGGCAGGCACCCGGGCCCGCACGGGGACTCCGGGAACCACGGGTGCGTCATGCCGCCGCGCCCAGGAAGAACCGCAGGTACCGCTGGTCGATCTCGGTGAAGTTGAGCAGCACGAAGAAGTCCGCGACCCCGAACTCCGGGTCGTGCGCGGGCGGCCCGCACACCCAGGCCCCGAGCCGCAGGTAGCCCTTCAGCAGCGGCGGCATCGGCCCGCGGTGGGTGCGCGGCACCCCGTCCGGGTCCCACGGCAGGTAGGGCCGCACCTGCAGCTCGGCCGGCGAGGCGTGCTTCGCGGACACGGTGTCCCACACCTTCGCCGCGAGCGGCCCGCCGTCGTCCAGCGGCACCGAGGCGCACCCGGCGAGCCAGGTGTGGCCGGACAGCAGCATGTAGCGGGCGATCCCCGCCCACACCAGGCTCACCACCGCGCCGGAGCGGTGGTCGCGGTGCACGCAGGACCGGCCGGTCTCGACCAGGGCCGGGCGCAGCGAGGTGAGCGAGCCCAGGTCGAACTCGCCCTCGGAGTACAGCTTCCCGGCGGCGTGCGCGCGTTCCGGCGGGAGCATCCGGTAGGTCCCGACGACCGCCCCGGAGCGGTCGTCGCGGACGATCAGGTGATCGCAGAAGTCGTCGAACGGATCGGTCTCCACGCCGGGCAGGTCGGCGTGCACGGTGGCGCCCATCTCCTCGGCGAACACCTGGTAGCGCAGGCGTTGGGCGGCCCGCACCTCCTCGGTGTCCCTGGCGACGAGCAGCGAGTAGTGGGCGCCGTCGGTGGCGGGCGATCCTGCGGGCGCGGTGCTGGCAAGCAGCTGCGACTCGGACATGCCTGCAGGTGTATCGCCGCGCGCAGGAAGTGCAGTAGATCGGACGAGGGCACGCAGCAGGAACTTTCGGTGAATGCGCGGTACTCGATCGATGCGGTGCGGCTCGCGGGCCGCGGCGAGGCGGGAAGTAGGTTGGCGGGATGGCTGAGCCCGACCGGAACCTCGTGGAACTGTTCACCGACGGCGCGTGCAGCGGCAACCCCGGCCCCGGCGGGTGGGGCGTGGTGCTGCGCTACGGCGACCACGAGCGCGAGCTGCACGGCGGGGAGCCCGCCACCACGAACAACAAGATGGAGCTCACCGCGGTCATCGAAGGCCTCGCCGCGCTGAACCGCCCGGTGCCGCAGGTCCACGTGTTCAGCGACAGCACCTACGTGCTCAAGGGCATCTCGGAGTGGATGCGCGGCTGGAAGCGCAACGGCTGGCTCACGTCGGCGAAGAAGCCGGTGAAGAACGCGGACCTGTGGCAGCGCCTGGACGCCGAGGTGCAGCGGCACGGCGAGGTCCGGTGGAACTGGGTGAAGGGCCACAACGGCCACCCGGAGAACGAGCGCGCCGACAAGCTCGCCTGCCAAGGCCGCGACGAGCACCGCTGACCCGCGGCCCGGCCCACCACCGGCGCGGCGCGGGCGGCCCGTCGGCCCGCGAACGCGCCGCACCCCCGGGAGGCCGGACGCACACCAGGCCGGACGCACACGGAGCCGGAGCCCCGCGAGGCCGGGCGCGCACGAGGCCGCTCCCGCGCGAAACCGGACGCACGCGAGACCGGACGCACCCGAAGCCGCACGCACACGCGAGGCCGCACGCACACGCGAGGCCGCACGCACGCGAACGGGCCGCACCCCACGAGGAGGTGCGGCCCGTTCGCTGCGCGGTGGAGGGCTCAGCCCTTGCGCTTGCCGACCTCTTCGGTCAGCTGCGGGGCGACCTTGAACAGGTCGCCGACCACGCCGTAGTCGGCGATCTCGAAGATCGGCGCCTCGGCGTCCTTGTTGACGGCCACGATCGTCTTCGAGGTCTGCATGCCGGCGCGGTGCTGGATGGCGCCGGAGATCCCGAGGGCGATGTACAGCTGCGGCGAAACGGTCTTGCCGGTCTGCCCGACCTGGAACTGGTGCGGGTAGTAGCCGGAGTCGACCGCGGCGCGGGACGCGCCGACCGCCGCGCCGAGCGAGTCGGCGAGCTTCTCGACGACGTCGAACGACTCGGCCGAACCGACACCGCGGCCACCGGAGACGACCACGGAGGCCTCGGTGAGCTCGGGGCGGTCCCCGGCCTCGGCGGGCTGCACACCGGTGATCTTGGCGTTCTTCGCGCCGTCGACCGCGGGCACCTCGACCGATTCCTGGGCACCGGCGCCCGCGGCCTGCTCGGCCTCGACGCTGCCGGGCAGCACGGTCACGACCGGCGTGCCCGTGGTGACCTGCGCCTTGGCGTTGTAGGTACCGCCGAACAGCGAGTGCGAGCCGATCCCGTCGCCGTCGATGTCGACGACCTCCGAGAGCAGGCCCGAGCCGAGCCGCACGGCCAGCCGGCCCGCGATCTCCTTGCCGTCGATCGAGCCCGGTACCAGCACCGCGGCCGGGGAGGCCGAGCCGACCAGCGACGCGAGCACGTCGACGGCCGGGGTGACCAGGTAGGACGCGGTGTCGGCGGACTCGGCCGCGTACACCTTCTCGGCCCCGTAGGACGCCAGCACGTCGGCCAGCTTGCCCGCTTCACCGGGCTCGCCGACGACGACCGCGGACGGCGCGCCGAGGCGGCGGGCCGCGGTCAGCAGCTCCAGGGTGACCTTCTTGACCTCGCCGCCGGAGTGGTCGACGAGGACCAGAACTTCAGACATGTCTTTATCTCCTCGCGAACCTAGGACTCAGACCAGCTTCTCGGCGGCCAGGAACTCGACGATCTTGGTGCCGCCGTCGCCCTCGTCGTTGACGCGCTGGCCGGCCTGCTTCGGCGGCTTCGGCGCGGACTCGACGACCTTGGACCCGGCGCCGGCGAGGCCGACCTCGGAGGCGTCGATGCCCGCGTCGGCCAGCGTCAGCACGGAGACCGGCTTCTTCTTGGCGGCCATGATGCCCTTGAAGGACGGGTAGCGCGGTTCGTTGATCTTCTCGGTGACCGACACGACCGCGGGCAGGTTCGCCTCCAGGCTGATGATGCCCGCGTCGGTCTCGCGCTCGATGCTGATCGTCGAGCCGTCGGTGGTGACCTTGCGCGCGTAGGTCAGCTGCGGGAGGCCCAGCAGCTCGGCCAGCATCGCCGGGACCGCGCCCACGCGGCCGTCGGTGGCCTCGTTGCCCGCGAGCACCAGGTCCACGGAGTCGACGGTGCCGACGACCTTCGCGAGGGCCTTCGCGGTGGAGACCGCGTCGGAACCGGCCAGCGCCTCGTCGGAGAGGTGCACCGCCTTGTCCGCGCCCATCGACAGCGCCTTGCGGATCGCGTCGGTGGCGCGGTCGGGGCCCATGGCCACGACGGTCACCTCACCACCCTGCGCCTCCTTGATCAGCAGCGCCTCTTCCACCGCACGTTCGTTGATCTCATCCAGCACGGCGTCCGCCGACTCGCGGTCGAGCGTGTGGTCGGAGTCTTTGAGCTTGCGCTCGGACCACGTGTCGGGCACCTGCTTCACCAGGACGACGATGTTCATGGGTCCTCTTCGACCTCCTGCGGACTTCACGTCGGCTTCGCTTGCGTTTCGCGCGGTTGCGCGGGGCTTCCGGTCGGTGCGATGACACCGCTACCGGGAAGTTCGACCTTGCCATGGCGCACTGGTGGTGGCACAGTGACGCCGCCCACCCCGGATGTTACTTGCCGGTAGCCCCTGCGCAACCGAGGTTTCCCGTGACGGTACTCACGTCGCCGTCAGGACTTCCCACCAGTCCCGCGGAAGTCCGCCCCGGGAATTCCCCCGGCCAAGATCTGAAAACTTTCACAAGTGACTAGCCTGCACGCCATGAACCACCACGTCGCCATCGTGACGGACTCCACCGCCTCGATCCCACCCGACGTCGCCGAGCAGCTGAAGATCTGCGTGATCCAGCTGGAACTCACGATCGGCGACCAGGAGAACGACGAACGCCGCATCCCGCACGCGGAACTCGCGCAGGCGATGCGCGACGGCACCCACGTCGAAACGGGACCACCGCCGCCACCCGCGTTCTTCTGGAACTACAACGACGCCGCCTCCTCCGGGGCCGAGGCGATCGTGTCCGTGCACATCTCCGAAGGCCTCTCCCAGACCTGCCAGTCCGCGCGCACCGCCGCGGAGGAGATCAGCCTGCCGGTGTTCGTGGTCGATTCGCGGCTGTGCGGGCTCGGCATGGGATTCCCGGTGATCGCCGCTGCCGAGGCCGCCGCCGCGGGCGGCAGCATCCAGGGCGTGCTCGGCGTGCTGGACCGCAGGCTGCGCAGCACCACCCAGATGATCTACGTGGACACCCTGGAGTACCTGCGCCGCAGCGGCCGCGTGGGCCGCGCCCAGGCCTTCTTCGGGCAGGCGCTGTCCATCAAACCGGTGCTGGTGCTGCGCGAGGGCATCCTGGAACCGATGGTCAAGGGCCGCGGACCGGAGCGGGCGCTGAAGAAGGCCATCCGCGAAGCGGTCACCCGCGCGGGAGACGGGCCGGTGGACATCGGCATCGAGCACTTCCAGTACGGCGAACGCGCCCACGAGATCGCCGAGCAGCTGCGCGCCCAGCTCCCGCAGTCCCGCCGCGTCGTCGTCGCCGAGACCAGCGCCATCATCGGCGCGCACGCCGGGCCGGGGGCGCTCGGGCTCACCGTCTCCCCCGCCACCTGATCAGCGCAGCGCCTTGTCCAGGGCCCGGTGGATCCGCTTGGCCGACACCGCCTTCGGGGTGCCGATCGACTGCGCGAACAGCGAGACCCGGAACTCCTCGATCATCCAGCCGACGTCGAGGAGTTCCGGCGCGGGCGCGTGCCCGTCCGGCACCGCGTCCAGCGCGTCCAGGTAGCGGTCCCGCACCTCGTCGACCTGCGCCAGCCACTGCCGGTCCCGCTGCGGGTGGTGCTGGACCTTCTCCAGCCGCTGCTCCACGGCCCGCAGGTAGCGCTCCACGTCCGGCAGCCGCGCCCACCCGGTCTCGGTGACGAACCCGGGGTGCAGCAGCCCGGACAGCTGCTCCTCGACGTCGGCGCGCGAATCGGCCGGCATCGCCTGCGCCCGGTCGGCGAGCGCCGAACGGGCCCGCTGCGCCGCGTCCAGGACCTTCTCCACCTTGGCGGCGGTGTCGGCGGTGACCGGCCCGAGCCCGGCGCGCACCTTCGCCTGCAGCGCCGCGAACCCGTCCTGGCTCCACACCGGACCGCCCGCGTCGGCGACGAGCTTGTCCACCGCGCAGCTCGCGCAGTCCTGCAGCAGCAGTCCCAGATCGCCGTGCGGGGCGGTGCCCAGCACCACGCGGGTGCGGGCGTTCATGCCGCGCTGCAACGACTTCACCGGCGACGGCAGGTTCAGCAGCAGCAACCGCCGGGTGCCGTCCCACAGCGCGCGGCGCTGCTCGGCCTCGGTGTCGAACATGCGGACCGCGACCGAGTCGCCCTCGTCCACCAGCGACGGGTAGGCCTTCACCGCGTTCCCGCCGCGGTCCTGCTCGAAGGTGCGGGGCAGCTCCCCGAAGTTCCACGAGTCCAGCCCGGCGCGTTCCACGGTGCCCGCGGCCGCGGAGATCTCGGCGCGCAGCTTCGGCCGCAGCCGCCGCTTCAGCTCCCCCAGGTCCTTCGACTCGGCGAGCTTCTTCCCGTCGCCGTCGATGACGCGGAACGACATCGACAAGTGGTCGGCCAGCGAATCCACGTCGAACTCGCCCGGTGGCACCGTCACCCCGGTCATCCGGCGCAGCTGGTCGCTGAGCGCCCCGACCAGGTCGCCCTGCAGCGCGGGCATCCGGGACAGCGCGGCCTTCGCGTGGTCGGGGACCGGGACGAAGTTGCGCCGCAACGACTTCGGCAACGATTTGATCAGCGCGACGACGAGCTCCTCGCGCAGGCCCGGGATCTGCCAGTCGAACCCGGCCGGTTCGATCTGGTTGAGCACCGCCAGCGGGACGTGCGCGGTGACGCCGTCGGCGTCGGCCCCCGGCTCGAACTGGTAGGTCAGCTCCAGCCGGTGGCCGCCCTGCTGCCAGGCGTCCGGGTAGTCGTGGTCGGTGACCCGCGCCGACTCCTGGTTGATGAGCATGGACTTCTCGAAGTCGAGCAGTTCCGGTTGCTCGCGGCGGGCCTTCTTCCACCAGCTGTCGAAGTGCCTGCCCGAGACGACCTCGGCGCCGACCCGCTGGTCGTAGAACTCGAACAGCGTCTCGTCGTCGACGAGGATGTCCCGGCGGCGGGCGCGTTCCTCCAGACCCTCCACCTCGGCCAGCAGGGCGCGGTTGTCGTGGAAGAACCGGTGGTTCGTGTCCCAGTCGCCCTCCACCAGCGCGTGCCGGATGAACAGCTCCCGGCACAGCTCCGGTTCGACCCGCCCGTAGTTCACCTTGCGGTCCGCGACCAGCGGCACCCCGTACAGCGTGACCTTCTCGGCGGCGACGACGGCGGCCCGCTTCTTCTCCCAGTGCGGTTCGCTGTAGCTGCGCTTCACCAGGTGCCCGGCGAGCTGCTCCACCCACTCGGGTTCGACGCGGGCGTTGACCCGCGCCCACAGCCGGGAGGTCTCGACGAGCTCGGCGGACATCACGAACCGCGGCGGCTTCTTGAACAGGGCCGAGCCGGGGAAGATCGCGAACTTGGCGCTGCGCGCCCCCAGGTATTCGGTGGCCCCGCGCTGGCGCCGGCCGCTCTGCTTCTTCTCGTTCTTCTCGTCGACGTCCTTGAGCCCGATGTGCGACAGCAGCCCGGCCAGCAGTGAGCGGTGCACCAGCTCCGGCGCCGCCGGGTTGTCGTTGAGCGTCATGTCCAGCGACTTGGTCATCTGCCGCAGCTGCGAGTACAGGTCCTGCCACTCCCGCACCCGCAGGTGGTTGAGGAAGTCGGCCTTGCACTGCTTGCGGAACTGGTTCGACGACAGCGCGCGCTGCTGCTCCCGCAGGTGGTTCCACAGGTTCACGAACGCCAGGAAGTCCGACTGCTCGTCGGTGAACCGCGCGTGCTTCTCCCCCGCCGCCTGCTGGTGCTCGGCGGGCCGCTCCCGCGGGTCCTGGATGGACAGGGCGGCGGCGATGACGAGCGTCTCGTGCAGGCAGCCGTTGCGGTCCGCGGCCAGCACCATCCGGGCCAGCCGCGGATCGACGGGCAGCTGCGCCAGGGTGCGGCCGACCGGGGTGAGCTTGCGCTGCCCCTCCTGCTCGCCGGTGTCCAGCGCGCCGAGCTCGTGCAGCAGGTTCACGCCGTCGGTGATCTGGCGGCGGTCCGGCGGCTCCAGGAACGGGAACTCGGCGACGTCGCCCAGCCCCAGCGAGGTCATCTGCAGGATCACCGAGGCGAGGTTGGTGCGCAGGATCTCCGGATCGGTGAACTCGGGGCGGGACTCGAAGTCCTGCTCGGAGTACAGCCGGATGCAGATGCCCTCGGACACGCGGCCGCAGCGGCCCTTGCGCTGGTTCGCCGACGCCTGCGACACCGGCTCGATCGGCAGCCGCTGCACCTTGGTGCGGAAGCTGTACCGGGAGATGCGGGCGGTGCCCGGGTCGATCACGTACTTGATGCCGGGCACCGTCAGCGAGGTCTCGGCGACGTTGGTGGCCAGCACGATGCGCCTGCCGGTGTGCGGCTGGAACGCGCGGTGCTGCTCGGCGGCGGAGAGCCGCGCGTACAGCGGCAGCACCTCGGTGTTGCGCAGCTTCAGCTGCTCCAGCGCCTCGGCGGTGTCGCGGATCTCCCGCTCGCCGCTGAGGAACACCAGCACGTCCCCGTCGCCCGCGGCGCCGAGCTCGTCCACGGCCTCGCAGATCGCCTGCGTCTGGTCCCGCTCGTAGGCGGGCAGGTCCGGGTCGTCCGGTTCCTCCACCAGCGGCCGGTAGCGGACCTCGACCGGGTAGGTGCGGCCGGAGACCTCCACGACGGGGGCGTCGCCGAAGTGCCGGGAGAACCGGTCGGGGTCGATCGTCGCCGAGGTGATGATCACCTTGAGGTCGGGGCGGCGCGGCAGCAGCTGCTTGAGGTAGCCGAGGATGAAGTCGATGTTGAGGCTGCGCTCGTGCGCCTCGTCGATGATGAGCGTGTCGTAGCGGCGCAGCAGCCGGTCCCGCTGGATCTCGGCGAGCAGGATGCCGTCCGTCATCAGCTTCACCAGCGTCGACTCGCCCGCGCGCTCGGTGAACCGCACCTGGTAGCCGATCGCTTCGCCCAGTTCGGTGCCGAGCTCCTCGGCGACGCGTTCGGCGACGGTGCGGGCGGCGATCCGGCGCGGCTGGGTGTGCCCGATGCCGCCCTGGATGCCGCGGCCCAGCTCCAGGCACATCTTCGGCAGCTGCGTCGTCTTCCCGGAGCCGGTCTCGCCCGCGACGATCACCACCTGGTT
This sequence comes from Saccharopolyspora sp. NPDC047091, assembly GCF_040643635.1. Lineage (NCBI taxonomy): Bacteria > Bacillati > Actinomycetota > Actinomycetes > Pseudonocardiales > Pseudonocardiaceae > Saccharopolyspora > Saccharopolyspora sp. NPDC047091. The sequence continues at coordinate 4,495 of NZ_JBEYUS010000018.1, read as the reverse complement.
GTCCCGGATCGCCGCCAGCAGGTCGTCGCGGCGCGCGCTGACCGGCAGCTGCTCGGGGTAGGTGATGCGCGGGACCGCGGCGCGGCGCCGTTCGACCCGCTGCTCGGCGGCGGCGACCTCGGCGGCGATCTCGCCGGTGGCCGAGTCCAGCGCCGCGGCGTCCCGGATCTTGCGGGCGCCTTCGATGCGGCGGCGGAGCCTGCGCTGGTCGTTGAACATCAGCTCGGGCAGGCGGTCGCGCAGATCGGCCAGCGGGGAGCTCACAGGTGACGTACCCATACTTCGGTCCAGGATAGAGAACGCCGCCACCGGTTTTCCGCCGGTCAGGCAGTGACGTGCGGGACGTCCCCCGCCCGGCCGCCCCGGAACCACGTCCGGCCGCGCCGGAACGGGTGGCGAGCCGCTCGGCGCCGAGCGCAGGACTCCGCCGCGGGGTGGCGCTCAGCCGTGCAGGAACGGCGTGTCGATGGGCCGGTCGGGGCGGGCCGGGCGGACGCGGCCGAGGGCGCGTTCGCGCAGCGCGGCGAGCTCACCGCCGGTCAGGCCCGCCGCGCGCAGCTCGGCGGCCAGGTCGTGGGCTTCGACGACCTCGCGGGCCACGTCGGCGGTGCTGCTGCCGTGCGCGGCGAGCAGCCGCCGGATCTCCGGGGCGTCGTCCGGCCTGCCCTCGGCGGCGGCGAGCGCGCCTAGCGGGGCGTGGCTGAGCGCGTGGTCGGCGGCGATGACCTCGGGCGCGGCGCCCAGCAGGCCGAGCAGCACCAGCACCACCAGCCCGGCCCGGTCCCGCCCGCTACCGCAGTGCACCAGCACCCCGCCCGGCCGGGCGGTGGCGATCGCGCCGACCACCTCGGCCAGCCGCCGCGGGTAGCGGCGCACGAACGCCGGGTAGTACAGCGGGGTGCAGGACAGCGCGCCGCCCCAGCGGTCCTGGAACTCGGTGTCCGCCGGGTCGTCCAGCGGCAGGTGCAGCGTGCTGAGCCCGGCGGGCCGCGGCGCCCGGTCCGGACCGTCCTCGACGCCGTCGGTCAGGTCGACGACGGTGCGCACCCCGTGCGCCCACAGCGCGGCCCAGCCGTCGGCGCTGAGCCGCACCGGGTTCCCGGCGCGGACGACGGCACCCCAGCGCACGTATCCGTCGCGCACCGGCAGCCCGCCCAGCTCGCGCCCGTTGATCAACCCGTCCCACCCGAGTTCCCGCCATCCAGCCATGTCCGGAGGACGCGCGGCCCGAACGCCCGTTGCACGCCGAACGGCCCAACCCGGCGCGGCGAGCCGGGCCCGGCGACCGGGTGAGTGCCCCGTTCGCCTCGCAAGATCGGCCCGATGGGCCATTCACCCGGCGGGGATCAGGTCGAGTACTTGGTGCTGCACGGCGCGAAGCCGTCCTGGAACCCGAGCCGGAACGCCTCGATGCGGGCGAAGCCCGCAGGCACCTGGTCGCCGTTGACGTCGGCGGCGATGAGGCTGTCGTCGCCGAGCAGCGCGGCCACCCCTTCATCGATGTCACCGGGCGCCATCCGCAGCTCGCCCACCGGGTTGCGCTGCCCGATCGGGTCCTCCACCAGCAGCCCGCTCCAGGCGCCCACCATGCAGGCGGTGCGCAGGCCGGCGTTCTGCCCGGTCAGCGGCAGCCCGGCGGCCTCCTGCACGGACAGCGCGTACCGCGACGCGACCTGCGCGTACGCGGCGAAGTCGCCGTAGCCGGAGTTCGCGTCGTCCTTCGCGGGCGGCGTCGCGATGCGCTGCAGGTCGTCCAGGCTCAGCGACACGGTGTTCGTGCCCGGGCAGTAGGCGACGGGGCTCGTCCCGCGCACCCCCGTGCAGGCGAGCGGTTCGGTGACCAGGTGCGGCGGCAGCGCCCCGGTGTCCTTGAAGACCTGCCGGAGGCTCTCCTGCACGGCGGCCAGGTTCTTCTCGTCGACCGGCAGGTCGCTCTCCTGCGCCTGCTTCCAGAACCGGAACTGGGTGGTGCGCTGCTTGACGTCGTCGGCGTCCATCTCGGCGCAGCGCTTCGGCCCGTCGCTGAAGCCGAACTGGAAGGCGGTGACCCGGTCGAAGGCGCTGCCGTGCGCGTCGGCGCCGGTGAAGTCGCTCTCGCCGGGGGTGTCGCGGATGTAGCTGAGCACGCCCATGACCTTGTTCAGGCCGTCGCCGGTGGAGACCTGGAAGTGCTTCGCGTCGCCTTCGGCCACGTGCCGGAAGAAGGAACCGGTGAAGCAATCGGCCTGCTGCTCGGAGACCAGCGTCGAGTCCTTCTCCGCCATCGTCCCGGCGCGCTGCTGCACGGCGTGGCCCATCTCGTGGGCGAGGACGGTGACCACGGCGATCGGCCCGAAGCTGTTCTCCAGCCGCGGCAGCAGGTCCGCGCGGTCCCAGGCGACGAAGTCCTCCTTGCCGCAGTAGAACGCGTTGGACAGCCCGCGGGTCTGCTGGCCGCAGAGCTCGCCGCCGAGCGCGGTGGAGTCGTAGGAGACGAACTTGCCGACCGCGTCGAACTGCTTGCCGTCGAAGGCCTCGGGGAACACGACCTTCCAGTAGTCCTGGACGTCGGAGACGGCGTTGCGGGCGACCCCGTCGATCTCGCCGTGGTCGGTGCCCTCCACCGGCAGGTCGGCGTCGGCGACGCCGTCGCGGGGACCGGTGGGCCCGTTGCTCGCGGGCAGCCCGGCCACGTCGTCGACGGCGGGCCCGCCCGCGGTGGTGGGGGTGCCGCTGATGACCCGCGAGCAGCCGCTCACCATCGAGATGCACGCGAGCAGCGCGAGGACCGCGCCGCCGACCCGGGTGCCGCGCGGACCGCCTGCCGAAACCGGTGCCACAGAAGTCCCTCATCCTGTTCGAAGATCCGTTGGCGGGCGGCGGAACCGCGTCCCCGAGCTCGGTCCACCGGCCGCTGCGGATCAGCCTATCGGGTGGCCGGTGCGGGCCGGATCTCCGCGGGCGCGCCCGGAATCCCGTGCTGCGCACGACGGTCGAGCCCCTGCCGCGCAGGACGGTCGAGACGGGCTCTGCACCGAAAACGGCGGTGTGCGCGGGGATCGTTCCGTAAGGTCCCCTGCTCATGGGGACGTTGCGTCAGTGGCTGCGGCCGTGGGTGGTGGCCGCGTTGGCCGGCCTGGTGGCCGTGGGAGTCGTGGAAGGTCTCGCGGGCGGTGGTGCCGGCGGGTTCGGCCGGGGCGTGCTGGGCGCGCTGGCCGGGGTCATCGCGCTGCCGATGGTCACGCAGCTGGGGCTGCTGGCCGGGGCCGCGATCTTCGGGTTGCGCATCCGGCACGTGGTGATCGGTTCGCTGCACGGCATCGCGAGCTGGCGGGTCGGGCGGACCACGATCACGCTGCGGGCGCTGCCGCTGGAGCTGGCGTCCGAGATCGGCCCGTGGCGCAGCCCGGTGATCCTGCGCTGCTGGCTGGCGGGCGTGACGTCCGCGGTGGCCGGGATCGGTGCCGTGCTGGCGTGCTGGCTGCTGGCGGACGGCTCGTTCGGGCGCGGGCTGCTGATCGCCGTGACCCCGCTGATGATCTACAAGTTGTGGCCGCGCCGGGAACCGCTGAGCACCTCCACCGGCTGGCTGCTGTTCGGCCTGCCGCGGCTGGAGGAGCCGCGGCGCAGCGAGTTCCTGGCGGCCCCGCTGGCGGCGCGCGCGCACGAAGCGCTGCAGGACGGGGACGTCGAACGCGCCCAGGTGGTGGTGAACCGGCTCTCCGCGCTGCACCCCGAGCTGGACGTGGCGGTGAACTGCCGGATCACGATGCACGAGGCGCGCGGCGAGTACGCGGATGCGGTGCTGAAGCTCAGCGGGCACATCGCGGCGGTCGACCTGGCGCCGCGCGAGCTCTCCTACGCGCTGGCGGGCCTGGCCGGCCTGGGGTGCTGCGCCGCGGAATCCGACCAGCTGCCCGCCGCCGACGTGCTGCCGATCGCGCGGAAGGCGCTGGAGGACGCGATCTCGCTCGGCTACCCGGCGCACCAGCTGAACGGGACGAAGGGGCTGCTGGCGCTGCTGGAGGGCGATGCGGACGAGGCGGCGCGGCTGGCCGCGTCCGGGGCGGACCACGCCTCCTCGCCGCTGTCCAAGGCGGACGACTTCGCGACCCTGGCCCGCGCGCACATGGCCCGCCGCGACAACGCCGCCGCCCGCGCCGCCCTCGCCGATGCGGAACGCCTCGCCGCCTGGTGGCCGCGCGTCCGCGAGGTCCGCGAACGCCTCTACGTCGCCTGACGCCCACCGAGCACCCGGCTCACCACCCACCTCCGAACCCGCCAGCCGGGTCTCGGCTTTCCCTGTCAGCGGCGAAGCCGCCGAGCCGCCGACCACCCGAGCAACCGGACCACCCACGGGTTCCCAGCGGAATTCTCGCCGACCGCCCGTCGCCGAACCCGCCCGACGGGTCTTGTCGGTGTCCTGTCAGCGGCGAAGCCGCTGAGCCAACGACCACCCAAGACACCGGCACCGCAGCGGGTTCTCAGCTGCTTCCTCGCGAGGACAGCGATTTCT